>JBJKRK010000001.1:0-3447 GCA_046704705.1 Candidatus Limnocylindrales bacterium
GCGCGTCCAGCCAGTACACCTGCGGCTTGTCGTACGAGCCGCGGAACACGAAGATGCGCGCCGGATCCGAGGTCGTGAGGTTCACCCCGCCGGCCTCGCCGAGCGCCTGCGCCAGGTTCAGCGACCCGTCGCTCATCGGGTAGTTCCCCTGCTTGAGCACCTCGCCGATGACGTGCACCTGGTCGAAGCTGTTGTTCGGCACCTGGATGATGTCGCCGGGGTGGACCAGCCGGTCCTGGGTCTGGTCGCCGTACAGATAGAACTTCCGCAGATCGACCACCTGGCGCCGGCCCTCGCTGATGAGGGTGACGTGCGAGAGGTCGGCGAGGGGCAGCCAGGTGAGGTCGGTGAGCGTCCCCGACCCGCTGGTGGGGAGCGACCGGATGCCGCCGCCGGCGCTGGCGATGGCCTGCGATACGGTGAGCGGCACGTTGGTGAGCGCGTACAGCCCCGGCTTCTCCACGGCGCCGGCGATCTGGTACGTCTGGCTGCGGAACGCCACCACCTGCACGTCGATCTGGGCGTTGTGGGTGTAGTCCTGAAGCGCCTCGGCGAGCTGGACGCGGATCTGGTCGACCGTCTCGCCGGCCACGTGCAGGGTGCCGGCGTAGGGGAAGTAGATGGTCCCGTCGGCGCTGACCACGAAGCCGCTCCCCTGCGCCGAGGGGGGCGAGACGAGCACGCCACCGGCGAGCGTGCTCAGCGGCACGGTCTGCGCCTGCGAGATGGTCAGCTCGGGGTGGTTCCAGACGATGATGTTCAGGACGTCGTGCGGGCCAACCTGGTAGTGGTAATCGCGGAGCGCCTGCCGGAGCGAGGGGTCCACCTGCGGCGTGTCGACGCGGGTGGCGGCGGAGTCGAGGACGAGCAGGAGGGCCGGGGTGATGGCGGCGACGGTATACTGGACCGGGGGCGGGACGTGCTCGGGCGTCGCGGCGGGCGCATTGTAGCGCAGCCCCGGCGGGGAACAGCCCGCGACCGAAGACGCGACGAGCACAGCGAACAGAATGCCCTTCGGCATGGGCGATACTCCATTGGGATCTGCGCCGGAGGTCCGGCTCAGGGAAATGCGCGCCCGAGAACCCGCCGCTGCGGAGGCCGGAGGCCCGGAGTCGGGAGACCCCGGGTCGAGCGGCCGGAACCCGGGCTATCGGTGCGGCCGGCTCTCGGGAGGGCTAAAGATCCGGCGCCCGGTGACGGTCGTCAACTCCCTGCCATGTCGTGATTTCCCGGACCGGACGAGGGGACGAGCAAGGAGCCGGACGGGCCGGATCGGCTAGTCCTGAACCGCCCCCAGGACCACGGGCGAGAGGATCCGCCCGCCGGCGGCGCTCATGCGCCGGAGCACGCGGGTGGCCTCGGCGGCGTCCACCGGGGCGCTGCACAGGTAGCCCTGCCAGAATTCGCACTTGTGGGCGTGCAGGAAGTCGAGCTGGGTGGGGTGCTCCACCCCCTCGGCGACCACGCGGAGCCCCAGGGACCGCGCCAGGGCGATGACGGCCACGGCGATGGCCGTGTCGTTCGCGTCGCGGACCAGGTTCCGGGTGAAGCTCGTGTCGATCTTCAGGGTGCCCACCGGGAAGGTGCGCAGCGACTGGAGCGACGAGTAGCCGGTGCCGAAGTCGTCAATGGAGATCCCCACGCCCATCTCCTTCAGCTCGGCGAGTTGCTTCACGGCGTCGGCCCGCGACTCGGTGGCGCTCGTCTCGTTGACCTCCAGCTCGAGGGCGGAGGGCGGGAGCCCGAACAGATCGAGGGTGCGGCGCACCTGCCGCGTGAGGCCGGGCTGCTGGAGCTGCCGCGTACTCAGGTTGATGGCGATGCGCATGTTCGGGAAGCCGTCGGCCCGCCACTCGGCGAGCTGCTTGCAGGCGGCGCGCAGCGCCCACTCCCCGATGGGCACGATCATGCCGGTGGACTCGGCGAGCTTGATGAACTGCTCCGGCCGCACGAGGCCGAGCACGGGGTGCTTCCAGCGGAGCATGGCCTCCATGCAGGCGATCGACCCGTCGGCGGTCTTCACGATGGGCTGGTACTGCATGAGGAACTCGAGGTGCTCCACGCCGCGCCGCAGCGCGCTCTCCAGGGCGAGCTGCTCGATGGCGTGGGAGTTCATCTCGGCGGTGTAGAGCTGGAACAGGTCGGCGCCCTGGGCCTTGGCCCGGTACATGGCGGCGTCGGCGTTCTTGAGCAGCGTGGTGGGGTCGGAGCCGTCGTCGGGGAAGATGGCGATGCCGATGCTGGCGGTGACGAACAGCTCGCGTCCCTCGACGCTGACCACTTCCTTGATGCTCTCGCGCACCTTGCGGGCCACGGAGATGGCGTCCTCGACGTTGTGGACCACGGGGGCGAGGACGGTGAACTCGTCGCCGCCCATGCGGGCCACGGTGTCGGTCTCGCGAAGGGCCGCACGGAGACGGGCCGCGACCACCTGGAGCAGCTTGTCCCCGACGACGTGACCGAGCGAGTCGTTGACGAGCTTGAACCGGTCCAGGTCGATGAACAGCACGGCCAGCTTGTGCCGCTCACGACGGGCCTGGAGGATGCCCATGTTCAGGTGGTCGAGGAACAGCTTGCGGTTCGGCAGCCCGGTGAGCGGGTCATGAAGGGCGAGCTGCTCGACCTGGGCGGCATTCTCGGAGGCGGACGCGTGCTGCTCCTCGAGGAGCCAGATGACGACGCCCAGCCCCATGGCGAAGAGGAGCACGAACTGGGCGAAGCCCAGGGACAGGAGGAGCGAACCCTTCAGCAGGTCCGGGTTCTCGAACGACTGGACGATGAAGGGCTCGAAGCGTGCGAGCCCGAAGAGGACGAATGCGCCGACGACGATACGTCGGCCGATGCCGTGCACGCCGGGGGCGCGCCAGACCTGGTCGGCGGCGACGAGGAAGGCGATCCCCGCGACGAGGCCGCGGAGCCCGTCCCGGTACATGTAGCGGATCGCATCGCCCTGGGCATCGCCGGCATGGATGAGGGCGAAGGCAGCACCGATCGCGGCGGCCACGCCGAGGAAGAAGCGGCGCTCACCCTTGGAGAGCGGCCGCCGACCGAGCAGCTCGCTGGAACCGATCAGCAGCCAGGCGACCTGGAGGTAGGCGGCCATCCCGGTCACGACGGCGTTCAGGATGTCGAGGGGATCGCCGGCGGGCAGGCTCCGACGGAAGGCCGCACCCACGGCCGCTCCGACCATCGCCACGGAGAGGGCGGCCCAACCCAGCGCCCAGTCGCGCAAAAACTTGCGCTTGTACTCGCGATAGAACCCGCCGAAGATCGCGGCGGTTATCAGAGCACCAGTGGCCTGAATGAGGTAGCTGGCAAGAAGGGAATCGGTCATGGAATTGGCCGTCGTCGGTCGCTCTAACGATTACCGGAACTCCATGCTTAGTAAAGAGATAGAGTGACCGGGGTGTATAGAAAACGGACACTCGTGTGAGGCGTCGCACGAAC
>JBJKRK010000002.1:0-13872 GCA_046704705.1 Candidatus Limnocylindrales bacterium
GTCGAACAGGTGGTCCTCGGACACGAACGCGGCACCCGCCGCCCGGGGGAGCATCGGTCGCAGGTCATGCGGCAGTCGGGGTGCCTGCGCCGCCAGGCCGAGCTCCGCCTGCGACGTCGCGAAGACCTGTGCAGGGCGTCGGGGGGCGTGCGTCCCGTGCGGGCCGCGCCGGGCGGTCGCTGACATCGGCGCCCAGCATAGGGTCCGGCCCCATCGACTGCCCGCCGTGCGAGCTAGACTCCGCTGGTTCGCGTCCTGCACACACGCGCCGCAGCGAGGCACACTCATGCCACGACCGCCCCGTCCCGAGGATCTCTACGAACTGCGCGTCCCGCTCGACACACAGCTCTCGCCCGATGGTCGGTTCGTCGCCTTCCCCGTGAAGGACGTGGCGCCCGGCAAGGACGGGTATCGGACGGCGATCTGGCTCGCCGCGGCCGACGGAAGCGCGCCGGCGCGACAGATCACCCTCGGGTCCGCCTCCGACGATCACCTGCGCTGGAGCCCCGATGGCACCACGCTGGCGTTCCTCAGCGATCGCGGGGCCGTGCTCCAGGCGGGCGGCGCCGGCGAGTGCCCGGGTCCTGCCGAGCGGCCCGCCGATGGCGGCGTGCAGGTCTGGCTGCTGCCGATGCACGGCGGTGAGGCGCGCCAGCTCACCCGGCTGCCGCACGACGTCCGCGACATCGCCTGGAGCCCCGACGGTCGCCGGATGTGCGTCGTCAGCACCGCGGAAAGCGAACAGCCGCCACGCCGGCAGGAGCGCCGGCCGGGCGATCCGCCGCCCTCCGACTACCGATTCGTCGACCGGCTCCAGTACCAGGAGAACGATCGGGCGCTCCGGAGCGACGCGGGGTTCGTCCATGATCGCCACGCCCATCTGTGGCTGGTGGACGTCGAGACAGGAGCGCTCCGCCGGTTGACGTCGGGCACGCACGACGACTCCGGCCCGATGTGGAGTCCCGACGGCAGGCGCATCGCGTTCGAGTCGCGCCGGCAGCGGGATGCCGACCTGGACTGGCAGATGGACATCTTCCTGCTCGACGTGGCCAGCGGTCGCGTCGACCGCCTGACCGGGGGCCGCGGCCGGCGGAGCTTCGCCGCGCCCCGCTGGAGCCCGGACGGCGCCTGGATCGCGGCGATCGGCCATCGCTTCCCGGGCCGCGGAACCCCGCGCCAGGACGCCTGGCGTTTCCGAGCCGAGCCGGAGCAGGAGGGCGAGGACCTCACCGGGGCGAGCGACCTGATGCTTGCCGCCAGCCTGAACAGCGACCTCATCGGCCACGGGTCGGCGGAGCTGCGCTGGAGCCCGGATGGGCGGCGGATCACGTTCGCCGCCCCCGTCGAGGGCAGCTACGAGCTGTGGCACGTGGACGTCGAGCGCCGCTCGGTCGAGCGCCTCACGCAGGGGCAGCACTACCTGACGCACGTCGACCAGGTGGCGCTGCCCGGCGGCGGCGTGCGGATCTCCGCAGCGCGTTGCGACGCGACGCATCCCTTCGAGATCGTCACGTTCGACGTGCCGGCGAACGCGGCCCTGCCGGTTCCGGTCGACTCCCTCCGCGTGGTGAGCGACCTGATGGGTTCGCGCTGGCAGGAGATCGCGCTGGTGGAGCCCATCGTGCGCTGGCACGAGGTCGAGGGCCGGCGCATCCAGGGCTGGTACTACCCGGCGCAGCATCCCACCACGGCACCCGGGCGATCCGGAGCAGCTGCCCCGCTCGTGGTCGAGATCCACGGCGGACCGGCCACGCTGTACGGCGCCTCGCTCATGTGGGAGTGGCAGTGCCTGATCGCGCGCGGCATGAGCGTGTACGCCTGCAACCCGCGCGGCTCGGAGGGGTACGGGCAGGACTTCGTGCGCGCCAACTTCCGCGACTGGGGAGACGGCCCGATGCGGGACGTCATGGCGGGCGTGGACGCGCTCATCGCCGACGGGCTGGCCGACCCGGATCGACTCGGCGTGACCGGCGGCTCGTACGGGGGCTACCTGACGAGCTGGATCGTCGGGCGGACCGATCGGTTCAAGGCCGCCGTCACCTGCCGCAGCGTGAACGACATGACCTCGGAGATGCTCTCGGGCGACATCGGCGGCCCGATGTTCGGCGACGAGGAGTACGGCGCCCAGCCCTGGGAGGAGCACGCGCTGTTCTGGGAGCACTCGCCGCTGGCGCACGTGGCAAACGTCCACACGCCGCTCCTCATCCAGCACGCCGAGCGCGATCTGCGCGTCCCGGTGACGCAGGCCGAGGAGTTCTTCGCGGCCCTCCGCGCGCTCCGGCGCCCGGTGCGGCTGATGCGTGTCCCGGACGAGACCCACGAGCTGACCCGCAGCGGCGCGCCGTTCCACCGAGTGGAGAACGACGTGCAGATCGCCGCGTGGTTCCACCACTTCCTGGTGCTCGGGCGGCGGGGGCTGCCGCCGCTGCCGCGCGAGGTGCGCGCCCGCGCGTGATCTTCCGCGCGTGATCTTCCGCGCGTGATCGCCCGCGCTCCCCCCTCAGGCGGTCCGTTTCACCGCGCCGTCCGAGAGGGCGTCGGCGGCCTCGCCGAGACGCAGACCGACCACGTCGATGCGGCGCAGCAGGTCGCGCGTCTTCAGCACATCCATCGTCACCTCGCCGCGGAACAGCCGGGCGAGCTGCTGCTCGTACAGGCGCCGGATCTCCGTCTCGGCCCGGTGCGACTCCTGCGCCAGCGCCGTCACGCGCTCGGGGGGACCGTCGAGCGCGCCGGCCGCCTCGCGCAGCCGCCCGATCGCCTGGGCCACCGCGTCGAGGAGCGGTTCCATGGCGCCGCCTTCGGTCAGGCCGAAGAGGTCCCATTCGCGCAGGAAGTCGCGCAGGTTGTCCAGCACGTCGTCGATCGAGCGGGAGACGCGGTAGAGATCCTCGCGATCGATGGGCGTGACGAGGCTGGTGGAGAGGGCGGCCGTGAGCTGCACCCGGAAGTCGTCGCCCCGGTGCTCGATCTCCTGCATCTGCGCCTGGGCAGCCCCCGCCGACACGCGGCCGGCAACGACCTCGCGGCCGAGTTGCGCCGCCTCCTGCGTCGCGTCGAGCTGCGCCGTGAGCAGGCCGGCGAATGCATGGCTCGATCCGCCAGCGAGGTCGCGGATCACGCGCGCGAGCGGCAATCGCATGGGCCAATTCTCGCCGGTCGGCGGGTACGCGGCCAGCTGAGCTGGCAGGAGCCCGGCCAGCCGAACTGGCAGGAGCCCGCCCAGCTGAACTGGCAGGCGGCAGTCGCCAGCCGCATTGGCGGGGCAGTCGACGGCAGCGGAAGCGCTGTCAGTGGGAAACGAACGCCACCGCGAGCAGCCCGGCGACCACGGCCGTGGTGGGCAGCGTGACGATCCAGGCGATCGCGATGCGGGCCGCCTGCTCCCAGCGCACGCGCCGGTAGGTCTCGCTGATCCCGGCTCCGACCAGGCCGGCGGTTGTCGCCTGCACGGACGAGACCGGTGCCGCAAGGGCTGCGCTCCCCAGCACGGAAAGCGCAGCCGACAGCTCGGCGACCGCCGCATAGGGTGCGCGCATGGGCAGCACGCGCCTGCCGAGCGAGGTGGCGAGGCGCTCGATCCCATACAGCGTGCCGACGGCGAAGCAGATCCCGACCGCGAGCATCGCCGGGGCCGGGGCATGCAGGGTCGGTGCGGCGGTTCCTGCCGCCACGGCGACGAGCGCGACCATCTTCTGCGCGTCGTTCCCCGCGTAGGCCAGTGATTGGACCACGAAGGTGAGCGCCTGGATCCGGTCCAGTCGCCGCGCCACGAACGCCTGTGCCGGAAGAACCCGCAGCAGGCGCTCGATGGCGAGTGCCAGGAGTGTCGAGGCGAGCGGGGCGGCGAGACCGAGTCCGAGCGTCAGCCCCACGATGCCCCAGTCGACCGGCAGGCCCGCGCCCAGGCCGGCGCCGACGATCCCGCCGGTGAGCGCGAGCGTGAGGCTCGTGGGCAGGCCGCGGCGCTGGAGCAGGAGGACGACGGTGAGCGCCGCGACGACCGCGACCAGCAGCACGCCCGTGCCGGATCCATCCTCGAACCCCACGAAGCGCCGCGCGACCGTGGTCGCGACCGCTGTGCCGAAGAACAGCGGCGCGAGTGTCACTACGGCCGCGAGGAGAGCCACCCACGCCAGCGGGCGGAGCGTGCGGTTGTTGAGCATCAGCGTGACGAGCGCGGCCCCGTCGTTGGCGCCGCTCACCAGCGAGAACGCGAGGGCGGCCAGCGTCAGCATCGACGGCCGCGGGCGAAGCCGCGAGCGGCGGGGTCGGATGGACGTGACGAAGGGGGCCGGAGAGTGGCTGCGGATTGCATCGGCGTTCGGGTAGTCTGCGCGTCGATGGCCGTCGCGTCGACAAGCCGCGCCCACCGGGCAGTCTCCGAAAGACGGCGACCCGGCCCGCCGGCGGGGGGTCTGAGGCGGTAGAGTAGTTCGCCACAGGAGGGTCCGGGGCTGGCATCCGAGGAAGAGGTCCGCAGCACGGTGCGCCGCATCGTCGCCGCCGTCCTGGACGGGGCGGACGGAGCGCTCGCGTCCGGCGGCGTTGTTCCGGCCGATCCTGCTGCGGAGACCGCGGACGACCGGCCGGTGCGCATCGCGGTCGGGGCCGACCATGGCGGCTATCCATTGAAGGAGCGCATCGCGCGCTGGCTCAGGGATGCGGGCTACCTGGTGCGCGACTGCGGCACATCAGGGATCGACCCCGTCGACTACCCGGACTTCGCGCACGCGGTGGCCCGGCTGGTGGCGGATGGATCCTGTCGCTGGGGGATCGTCGTCGACGGGGCCGGGATCGGCTCCTGCATGGTCGCCAACAAAGTGCCCGGCGTGCGCGCCGCGTGCTGCCACGACATCTCGTCCGCACGCAACAGCCGGGAGCACAACCACGCGAACGTGCTGACGCTGGGGGGACGGCTCGTGGGGGAGGGTCTGGCGCTGGAGATCGTCGAGACATGGCTGGCCACGCCGTGGGGCCCCGGCCGCCATGCGGCACGCGTCGACAAGATCAGCGCCGTCGAGCGCCGCTACCTGGCGGCGGGGCGGACCCCGGAGCCTGACGGGACGCCCGAGCCCGGCGGAACGGCGGAGCCACACGGGATACCGGGCGCGGCGAGTCCCGCGCCAACCCGGCCGGTCGGGGTGCGCGGCGCATGACCGCACCCGGGGGCGAGCGCGAGGCGCTCATCGAGGCGATCACCCGCGAGGTGCTCGCCGCGCTGTCCGGCTCCACCGGCGATCCCTGCCAGGACTGCCTGGGGGCCTGCGCCGCCCATTCGGCCGACAAGGTGCGCGCGGTGGTGGCAAATGGCGCCTCCCGCATCACCTACCAGGGCGACGGCGCCGAGGTCCCGCGCGACCTGGCCCGGTACATCGACCACACGCTCCTGCGCCCGGACGCGACAGCAGCCGAGATCGATCGCCTCTGCGACGAGGCCGTCGAACACCACTTCGCGGCCGTGTGCATCAACCCTGGCTGGGTGCGGCGCGCGGCGCAGCGGCTGCGCGGCACGGGCGTGCCCGTCGCCTCCGTGATCGGCTTCCCCTTCGGCGCGACGACCAGCGAGATCAAGGCGCTCGAAGCCCGCCGGGCGATTCGCGACGGCGCCCGCGAGATCGACATGGTGCTCAACATCGGCGCGCTCAAGAGCGGCATGCAGGACGCGGTGCGTGAGGACATCGCGAAAGTCTCCGACGCCTGTCACGAAGGCCGCGCCATCAACAAGGTGATCATCGAGGCCGCGCTCCTGACCGACGAGGAAAAGGTCATCGCCTGCCGCCTGGCGCAGCTGGCGAAGGCCGATTACGTCAAGACCTCGACTGGTTTCGCCTCGGGCGGCGCCACGGTGTACGACGTCGCGCTCATGCGCGAGACGGTCGGACCACGGATGGGCGTGAAGGCGGCCGGCGGGATCCGCACCGCCACCGACGTGCAGGAGATGATCGCCGCGGGCGCGACCCGCATCGGCGCCTCGGCGGGCGTGCGGATCGTCACCACGGGAGGGGAGAAGGAGCCACGTGAGCAATATTGACCTGCGCGCCTACGTCTTCCTCGACAGCCTGCAGGCGCAGTACGCGGCGTTCCTGGGCACCGTCGCGCAGGGCTTCCTGCCCCTCGCCGGTGACGCCTCGCTGTATGTCGAGGTCTCGCCCGGCATCGAGATCAACCGCCTCACCGACATCGCGCTGAAGGCGACGCAGGTGCGTCCGGGGATGCAGATCATCGAGCGCTACTACGGTCTCCTCGAGGTGCATTCGCCGCAGCAGGCCGAGACGCGCGCCGCGGGCGCCGCGATCCTGCGGGAGCTCGGCCTCTCCGAGCGCGACCGGATCAAGCCCAGGGTGCTCTCGAGCCAGGTGATCCGCCGCATCGACGACCACCAGGCGCAGCTCATCAACCGCACCCGCCACGGCCACATGATCATGGGCGGCCAGACGCTCTACGTGCTCGAGCTCGAGCCCGCCGCCTACGCCGCCCTGGCCGCCAACGAGGCCGAGAAGGCGGCCCACATCAACATCCTGGAGGTGCGGGCGTTCGGCTCGCTGGGCCGGGTGTACCTCGGGGGCGAGGAACGCGACATCGATGTCGGCTGGCGCGCCGCGCTGGCCGCGGTAGAAGGCCTGGACGGCCGCGAGACGAAGGCATAGGCGACCGCGGAAGGCGCGGCTCGACGAAGGAGAGGATCGATGGCTGAAGCGCTTGGAATGATCGAGGCCCGCGGGTTCGCGGCGATGGTCGAGGCGGCCGACGCGATGGTGAAGGCAGCCAAGGTCGAACTCGTGAGCTACGAGAAGACCGGCGGTGGGTACGTCACGGCCATCGTGCGCGGCGACGTGGCTGCGGTGAAGGCGGCCGTCGACGCCGGCGTGCGCAACGCCGAGAAGGTCGGCGAGGTCGTGGCCAGCCATGTGATCGCGCGGCCGCACGTCAACATCGATCTCGTCCTGCCGCTCGGTCGCACCGACGAGGCGCGGGCCGAGCTGGGCGAGGGCTGAGCCCGAGCGCCACGGGGATCGCGCCGGGTCGACGATCCGGCGCACCCGCCTGACGGAGGACCGGGATGCTGCTTGGACGCGTCGCGGGGACGCTCGTCGCCAGCCGCAAGGAGCCGCTCATCGAGGGCTGGAAGCTCCTCGTCGTGCGCCAGCTCGACACGGAAAACCACGAGGCAGGTGGCTACGTGGTGGCCGCCGACGCCGTGGGCGCGGGCGTCGGCGAGGTGGTGCTGTACGCCACCGGCTCGTCCGCCCGCCAGACGGAACTCACCCGCGACCGTCCCTGCGACGCGGTGATCATGGCGATCGTCGACACCTGGGAAGTGGGCGGTCGCGAGGTGTACCGCAAGTGAGGGCCGGCCTGAGGTTCCGGCCCGCAGGCTGGTCGCGCGCCCAGCCCGTGGCACGCGCATGAGCGAGCGCAGCGCCATGCGCGACCTGAGCGCCGCGGAGATCCAGGCGATCATCGAGCGCGTGCGTCGCCGCATGGCCACCGCCGGCGACGGACGACCGGGCGCCGCCCTGCGGACGGCCGCGCAGCTCACCGCCGCCGAGGCGGCCGGGGCGGAGCAGCTGGGCGAAGGCATCTTCGCCTCGATCGACGACGCCGTGGCCGCGGCCGGCAGGGCCTTCCACGTGTACCGCACGCTCGGGCTCGATCGCCGCTACACGATCATCGATGCCGTTCGCCGCACCATGGTCGAGCACGCCGAGGAACTGGCGCGCCTGGCCCACGGCGAGACCCACCTCGGCCGCGTCGAAGACAAGATCGTCAAGAACCGCCTGGTCGCGACGAAGGCCCCGGGCCCCGAGGACCTGGAGGTCGAGGCGGTCACCGGCGACCAGGGCATGATGGCGACCGAGTTCGCCCCGTTCGGCGTGGTGGCGGCCGTCACCCCGGTGACGAACCCCACCTCCACCGTCATCAACAACACCATCAGCATCGTCTCGGCGGGGAACGCCGTGGTGTTCAACGCCCACCCGAGCGCGAAGCGCTGCTCGGCCGAGGCGATCCGGCTGGCGAACCGCGCGATCACCGGCGCCGGCGGTCCGGCGGATCTCGTCACCGGCGTCGCCGAACCGACGATCGAGAGCGCGCGGGCGCTGATGAACCACCCCGATGTGCGGCTCCTGCTCGTCACGGGCGGCCCCGGCGTCGTGCGCGAGGCGCTGAAGACCGACAAGCGCGCCGTCACCGCGGGGCCAGGCAACCCGCCGGCCGTGGTGGACGCCACCGCCGACGTCGAGCGCGCGGGGCGCGACATCGTGCGCGGCGCCTCCTTCGACAACAACCTGGTGTGCACCGACGAGAAGGAGGCGATCGTTATCGACACGGTCGCCGACCGGCTCGTGCGGGCGATGGGCCAGGGCGGTGCGTACGTCCTGAAGGAGCACGAGTTCAGGCGCGTCGAGCGAGTGATCTTCAGCGAGCTCGGCGCTCCCGGCAGGCCCGGCCTCATCAACCCGCGCTGGATCGGGCAGGATGCGGCGTCGATCCTGGCCGAGATCGGCGTGCAGGCCGATCGAGATGTGCGGCTCCTCGTGGCCGAGGTGCCGCGCGAGCACTCGCTCGTGTGGACCGAGCAGATGCTCCCCGTCTTCCCCGTCGTGCGGGTGGGCACCGTGGATCAGGCGATCGACCTCGCCGTGCGGGCCGAGCACGGGTTCCGCCACACGGCCTCGATCCACTCCACGAACGTCGAGACGATCACCCGCATGGCGCGCGCGATGAACTGCAGCATCTTCGTGGCGAACGGCCCGAACTTCGCAGGGTTGGGGCAGGGCGGCGAGGGCTTCTCCTCCTTCTCCATCGCCAGCCCCACGGGCGACGGGCTGACCCGGCCGCGCACGTTCTCCCGCGAGCGACGCATCACCGTCGTCGGCTCGCTGCGGATCATCTGACGCCGATGGCAGCGCGACGCGCGGCGCCGTCAGATCCGGCGCATCCGGTGCGGCGTGGGGCGCCTGCGGCCGCGAACCGGGGCGTCGACCCGACCGCGGTGGACCCGGCGTTCCCGCCAGCCGGCGCACGGGCCGTCGCGCCTGCCCTCGGACTGCTCGAGTTCGACTCGATCGCGGTCGGCATCGAGGCCGCCGACGCCATGGCCAAGCGCGCCCCGATCGAGGTGCTCCTGGCCGGGACCGTGCACCCCGGCAAGTACCTCGTGCTCGTGGGGGGCGCGGTCGCCGACGTCGAGGAGTCGATGGACGCCGGGCGCGAGGTGGGTCGCGTCTCCCTCGTCGACGCCGTGCTCCTCCCCAACGTGCACCCCGCCGTCAGCGCGGCGATCGCCGGCGTGCGTCAGCGCGGCACGGGCGAGGCGCTCGGTGTCATCGAGACGCCGACCGTGGCCTCGATCATCCAGGCGGCCGACGCGGGCGTGAAGGGCGCCAGCGTCCGGCTCCTCGAGCTGCGCCTGGCGGACGGGCTGGGCGGCAAGGGCTACCTGCTCTTCGATGGCGCCGTGAGCGATGTCGAGGCGGCCATCGAGATCGGGTGCGCGCGGGTCGGCGCGCCGGAACGGGCGCAGCGGCGGGTGATCCCGCAGCTGCACCCCGAGATGCGCGAGAACCTGGAGGCCGCCGCACGCTTCGGAGAGCGGGCGCGTCCGGTGCTGCCTCCCGAGGGGCCCGCGCCTGCCGCCACGCCGCGCCCCACGCATGCCCGCCGTCCGGGGGCCTGACGTGCAGCTCGCTCGGGTGATCGGCACAGTCGTCGCCACCATCAAGAGCCCGGGCCTGGAGGGTGTGCCGCTCCTCATCGTCCAGCCCCTCGACCGCCAGCAGCGGCCCGCGGGCGCCCCTCTCGTGGCGGCCGACGCGGTGCGCATGGCCGGTCCCGGCGAGCTCGTGTACATCGTCGCCGCGCGTGAGGCCTCGCAGGCGCTCGACGAGCGGTTCGTCCCGGTCGACCACGCGATCGTGGGGATCGTCGACGCGGTCGAGCCAATCGGCCGGGGCGGGCTCCGGCACGTCGCGCACGCCGGTTCGATCCCTGCCAGGAGGCCCGACGCGCCGGCTCATCCCCCGCGCCGAGGGCGGCTCCGCCGTCCGGGCGGCGGGCGATGAAGATCGGCCGGGTCAGCGGAACCGTCGTTTCCACCATCAACGTTCCGTTCTTCGACGGCCGCCGGCTGCTCCTCTGCGATCTGCTCGACCCCGACGGCACCCCCGCGGGTGGGTACCTCATCGCCGTCGACACCGTAGGCGCGGGAGCGGGCGAGACAGTCCTGCTCCTCGACGAGGGCAACTCGGCGCGCCAGATCGTGGGGGAGAGCCCCGCTCCCGTCCGGACACTCGTGGTCGGCATCGTCGACGCGGTCGAGCTCGGCTGACGTCGGCCCGGCGGCGCCACGCCGCGCGCTGCGCCCTCCCTGCCGCCGTCGGAACGCGGAACGAGGCCCGCCCAGCAGCGCGAGCAGAAACGCCCCGGTCTCGACGAGCACGATCGTCGCGCCGCTCGCGGCGTCGAGCCAGAAGCTCAGGTACAGCCCGCCGACCGCCGCCAGGACGCCGATCACCACCGCCAGGGCCATCATCGCCCCGAATCGAATCGTCAGCAGCTGGGCCGTGGCGGCCGGCGTGACGAGCATCGCCACGACCAGGATGATCCCCACCGATTGGAGGCTGACGACGATGGTCAGGGCGATGAGCGCGAGCACCACGTATTCGAGCCTGGCCACCGGCAGCCCCGCTGCCGCCGCACCGAGCGGGTCGAAGGTGGCGTAGAGCAGCTCCTTCCAGAGCACCGCGACGACCGCCAGCACGATCAGGGCCAGCAGCGCGAGACCCATAAGGTCTTCCGGACCGATCGCGAGCACGTTGCCGAAGAGGAACGAGACGAGGTCCACCACGAAGCCCTGAATGGTGCTGAACAGGAAGATCCCCAGGGCGAACATGCCAGCAAAGACCACGCCGATCGCCGCGTCGTTGCGCATCCTCCCGTGACGCGAGACGTATCCGATGGCGAGCGCGGTGCCGAGCGCGGCGACCGCCGCCCCGAGGTAGAAGGGGACCTGCAGCAGGTATGCCGCGACGACGCCGGGGAACGCAGCATGGCTGATCGCGTCACCCATGAACGCGAGGCCCTTGAGCACGACGTACGTGCCGACGACGGCCGAGACGGTGCCCACCAGGGCGGCCGCGAGCAGCGCCCGCTGGAAGAACGCGTACGACAGGGGCTCGAGCAGTGTCTCCACGGGCGCGACCTCGCTTCGCCTGCCGTCAGCTCGAACGTTCGATGTGGTAATGCTGCTCGCCCGGCGGCGCCTCGTCGTGGTGGTGGGCGTCATCCAGGAGCACGGTCTGGCCTCCCAGGACCAGGAGCCGGCCGCCGTAGATGCGCGCCAGCACGTCGCGGTCGAGCACGATCCCGGCCGGGCCGCAGGCGACCACCGTCCCGTTGATGGCCAGCACGCGGTGGAACTGCTGCGCCGCGGAGGCGAGGTCGTGTGTGGTCGCGACGACCGTCTTCCCGCGTGCCGCCTCGGCCGCGAGGATTGCCATCAGGTCCTCCTGCGTGGCGGCGTCGATCCCCGTCACCGGCTCGTCCAGGAGGAAGAGGTCCGGTTGGGCCGCGAGGGCGCGTGCCAGGAACACGCGGCGGCGCTGCCCACCGGAAAGCGAGCCGATCTGGGTGCCCGCATGCTCGCGCATCCCGGTGCGCGTCAGTGCGTCGTCCACCGCCCGGCGATCGATCGGCCCGGGACGGCGCAGCGGTCCCAGTCGCGGGTACCGACCCATCATCACCACCTGGTGCACCGT
Source organism: Candidatus Limnocylindrales bacterium (assembly GCA_046704705.1). Taxonomy (GTDB): domain Bacteria; phylum Chloroflexota; class Limnocylindria; order Limnocylindrales; family CSP1-4; genus JBJKRK01. The sequence continues at coordinate 11,763 of JBJKRK010000002.1, forward strand.
GACGGGGAAGTCCCAGTCGACCAGCTCCGCCTGCGGCACATAGGCGATGCGTCGGGCCTCGCGTCCCGGTGGCGCGCCCAGGACCTCGATCCTTCCCGTCCACGGGATCAGCAACCCGGCGATCAGCCGGAGCAAGGTGCTCTTGCCGGCGCCGTTGGGCCCGACCACGGCGAGCAGCGTTCCGGGCTCGACCGCGAACGAGATCCGCTCCAGCACCGGGCGCTCGGTGTACCCCGCCGACACCTCGGCGAGCCAGACGTCGGCGTGCGCGTGTGCGTGCGCGTAGTCATGCGGCCCTCGTGCGGCTGCCGCCCGCGTGTCGATCACGAGAGTGCCGCCTTCAGCCGCTCGACGTCCCAGCGAAGCATGCCCGCGTAGGTGTCGGCCGGTGGTGCCCCGAGTGCGCCGGTGTACAGATCGTCGACGACGGTGGCGCCGGTCTCGCGCGCGACCGTGCGGGCCAGAGCCGGGTTGAACTGGGCCTCCGCCAGGACGACCTGCGCGCCGCCGGCGCGGATCTCGTCGACCAGCGCGGCGATCTCGCCAGCGCTCGGTTCCTGTCCCGGGCTGGGGACGATGTTGCCCACGACCGTGAGTCCGTAGGCGGCCGCGAAGTAGGGAAACGCGTCGTGGTAGGTGACGATCCGCCGGTTGCCCTCCGGGATGGCGGCGAAGGTCGCTCTGATCCACGCGTCGAGCTCCATGAGCTGGCGCGCGTAGGCCGCGGCGCGTTCGGCGTACCCGGCCGCGTTCGATGGGTCGACCTGCGCGAGCGCGGTCGCGATCCGTCCGGCGTACCTGGCCGCGTAGGCTGCGTTGAGCCAGAGATGCGGGTTGGGCGAGGGGCTCCTGTCGGCCCCTGGCGCCGGCGACCTCGCCGTTGTCCCCGGCTCAGGCGAGCCCGTGAGGTACGTCACGCCGGGCAGATCCACGGCGAGTCTCACCACTGGAAGCCCGCCCGCGCCGGCCTCCACGAGCAGCCTCCCCAACCAGTCGTCGAGGCCGAGCCCGTTCATGACCGCCAGCCGTGCCCTGGACACCCTGACCGCGTCGGCAGGCGTCGGGTCGAACGTGTGCACGTCGACGCCCGGGGGAACGAGACTGGCGACGGATACGCGATCGCCGCCAACCTGATGGACCAGGTCCGCGAAGACGGTCGTCGTCGCCACCACCCGCACCGGCGTCGGTACCACCCCGGGAGTGGGGGGCGTGGTCGATCCACAGGCCGCGACCAGCATCGCGGCGGCAAGCGCGATCGCCGCCCGGGCCCGTCTCCGGTCCCTGGGTTGCCGGTTCCTGCCGTTGCGCCGGGCGAAGGGCGTCGCGCCGCCACGCATGTCATGATGATACTCGGTCTCAATCAGTGCGCAACAGAGGTCGCGAGAGCACCGTCGGCGATGGGGGCAGCGCCCCGAGGGTGCCTTCGACTCGTTCTCGTGACTGCCCGGCAGATCTGTCGTCTCTTCGGCGGGTGACGCGACCGCGCGGGTCTGCGGTACCCTGCGTGCTGCCGTCCGCGGGGCGCGCCCTGTAGCATCTGCTCCACCTGCTAGACGTCCCCGGAAAGGAGACTCCGCTGAGCTCCCAACCCTCTCCCGCCGCCACTTCCCGCCGCGAGCGGCGCGCGGCCGAGCGCGACCAGCGCCGGCGTCCCGTGACGCCGCAGAAGCCGCCGGCCTGGCGCTCGCCGATCGCGCTCGTCACGGGGGGTGCGGTGGTCGTCGCGGCGCTCGTGCTCGCGGCCCTGGTCGTGATGAACCAGGGCCACAACAGCAGCAACGCCGCGCTCGTCACCCCGCCCGAACTCGCGCCGGCGAGCCTCGCCAGCGGCTACTCGCTCGGCAAGGCCAGCGCGCCGGTGAAGATCGACCTGTGGGAGGACCTGCAGTGCACGGCGTGCGGGCTGTTCTCCACGCAGGTCGAGCCGCGCATCGTCAACCAGTTCGTCGTGCCGGGGACCGTGCAGCTCAACTTCAAGGATTTCGCCTTCATCGGCTCCGAGGTCCACGGCGGGCAGATGCCCTCCGCCTTCGGGCAGGACGAGTCGGTCGATGCGGCGATCGCGGCACGCTGTGCCGGCGCGCAGGGCCAGGGCGACTTCTGGCACTAC
>JBJKRK010000003.1:0-3726 GCA_046704705.1 Candidatus Limnocylindrales bacterium
CCTACGCCCGCCGAGCCCTTCCGGCGACACGGCTCCGCCCGAAGGCACGGGCAGAACCCGATGACGCCGCAGCCGCATCGCCCCACCGGGCCGCCGCATGCCCAGGTGCGGCGCCGGCCCCGCGAGGCGGCACGGGCGAGGCAGTCGACCCGCACGGCATCCTGCCCCGCCAAACGTGGGCCCCGGCGACAACCGGGGCGGCCGGCTCGGCACGGAGCCGGGGAAAACGGCCCCGGCGAAAGCTCCTACGCGGAGGGAATGGGGTGGTTCGAGCGGATCACGTCACCCGGATCGTACGTGCGCTTCACCTCGCGCAATCTCGCATACGTGGCGGGCGGATACAGTCGCTCCGCCCCCCGGGCACGCTCGCTGAAGTTCAGGTACGAGTGCCCGGCACGCCATGGCGCCAGTGTCGCAAGCACGCTTTCGACGGCGCCACTCACCGCTTCGCCCATCGCCGCGTCCATGACCATCCCCACGCCGTAGACGGCGAAGGCGGCATCGAGGCTGAATGCGCCGCGGTCCGCTGACGGGCAGTCGAACGCGCCGCCGAGGTGTCGCACCTCGACCGAGAGCAGCGGGCAGGCAGTCCCAGGACCGGCGACCTCAAGCAGCGCCTCGATGGCCGCCTGAGGAAGCCCGGACAGGAGCATGCCATCGCCCGAGCCGGGAACCGGATGCGGCGGGTCCATGTGCAACGCCGGAAGCCCGGACGGCCGGATCGTGCCGACGGTGTCCACCTCGGGGCCGAGCGCCCGCAAAGGCCGCAGCAGCGCGGCCGCCTTGGCCTCGTCCATGAGCATGGCCGCTTCCACCACGACGAAGGAGCGTCCGCGCAAGGGCTCCGGTACCTCGGGGATGGGCGGCAGGCGCAGCAGCCGGCCGAGCGACGTGACGCTCTCCGGGAGGCCTTCCGTCCAGGCACGCCAGGCTCCGAGCACCTCGCCGGCCCGCTCGATCGGCCAGAAGAGATCGCCGGCGACGAGCCGTGCCACCGGGTACAGCGTGAACTCGAGCGCCGTCACGATCCCGAAGCTTCCCCCACCGCCACGAAGTGCCCAGAAGAGATCCGGCTCGCTCGAGGCGTCGGCCCGCAGCAGACGACCATCCGCGGTCACGACCTCGATGGCCAGCACGCTGTCCGCCGCGGCGCCGAAACGCCGGCCCAGCCACGGCATCCCGCCGCCCAGCGTGTATCCCACCACGCCGACATCGGGCGAGGAGCCCGCCAGCGCGGTCAGCCCCTGTGGCTCGGCCGCCTCGATGACCTCTCCCCACAACGTGCCTGCCCCGACCCTCGCACGCCGGTTCACCGGATCGATGTGAACGTCGCGCATCCGTTCGGTCTTGACGAGCAGCGTGTCGCCCAGTTCCCCGAGCGGCCAGGCATTGTGGCCGGTACCCTGCGCCGTGACCCGCAGGCCGCTGGCGCGCGCGAAGTCGACCGCCGCCACGACGTCCGCGGCCGACTCGGGCAGCACGACCGCGGCGGGTCGCTGATCGACGGCCAGGTTCCAGGCCCGTCGTGCTGGATCCCACCCATCGTCGCCGGGCAGCGTGACGCGCCCGGGCAACAGGGTGCGCAGGCGGCCGAAGTCGGCCAACCCGCGACTCGCGGGCAGCACAGAATCCATCCAGGTCCTCCTCCACGTGCTGGCTGCGGCTCGTTCGGGCCCCCGCCGCGCCAGGGGCGCACTCTACCCTACCGGCAGCGATAAGGGAACTCCGCAACCGCAGTGCCGGGCCCAGCCGGTTGGCACTTGCCCGGTACGTCTCGAGCGCTACGCTCGAACGTGACGGGAGGTGTCGCGTTGGAGGCACTCGAGGAACGTCCTAGCATCGCGATCAGCGTGGATCTGTCTCCCGAGGAGCTCGAGCTCGTGCAAGCAGGGTTGCGGACCCTGCTGCACGCGGAGGATGACCCGGCGATCATCCTCGAGCTGAAGGAGCTTCTCGCTCGGCTGGAGCGGATCGAGCGGCTGAACGTCGAGCGCTAGGCGCGAGCGACCGACGGGCTGGCTGCCCTCGCGGGGCGCTCGGGCATCCGCCGCGTGCCGGGCGGTCAGGTGAGGAACGCGGTGACCGCCAGCAGCGCGTAGATCACCAGCTGCCCGGCGAGCGTCCACCGGAGCAGGCGGATGCCCTCGTACCCGAGTTCGCCACGCTCGTAGCTCTGCAGGGCTCCCCGGTAGAGGACAGCGAAGATCGCGAGCAGCGCCCCACCGAACACGACCACCGCGAGCAGCGCGGTCGCGTTCACGCCTTGCCCCCGCGCGCTCCAGCCGTGGGCATCGACATCCGCTGCATCAATAAACGGCGAGATGCGCCATGACGATGATGATGGCCACCTGCAGCGCCGCCTGAACGCCCGCCAGGCGGATGTTCCGCAGGTTGAGCCGCGCGATCTTCGCCGTGTCCGGCTGGCGCTTCGCCAGTTCGATGAAGATCCGCACGCCGTTCGGCATGAAGATCCCGAACCCCTGGACGGCCAGGATCAGCACGATGATGCCGGCCGCGACGATCCAGGGGGAGTGGAGATCGAACTTCCCCTCCGTCTGCGCGAGGTAGATGCCCGACGTGATCGCCGCCGCCGCGAGCGACGGAAGGATGAAGAACGTCGTGGGCGTCAGGCGCTTTGCGACCTCCACCCGCCCGGGGATCTCCAGCGAGGTCAGGATCCTCGACATCACGAGACCCATGAAGAGGTCGAAGCCGGTCCATGTCGCCCCGCTGATCACGTGGACGAACATGAGCAGCCACAGGCTCTTCGCGGCGAGAGCGACGATGAGCACGACGGGCGGGACGATGCCGATGGCGAAGCTCCAGCGCAGCAGCCGACCGGTGTACGGCGGAAGCGCTGCGACACCGACCCCGGCCGGAACGACAGGGGCCGCGACGGCATCCGGGGCCGTCGTCACCGTGCCGTCACCGGAGGGCGCCGTTGACGTCGACGAGCCAGCCGCCCGGCTGGGTGGGGAAGACGCCGCTTCATGCGAAGCGGCGGGGGACGCAGCGTTCCATATACGAAACATATCCGCATGCGGAACGCGCGCGCAAGAGCCTCGGCCGCGACGCGGCTCCGGCACGGCGACCCAGCTCCGGCGGTCGGCCCCCGGGTGCGGCTCGCGCGGCTCCGCCGAGGTGGTCGTCGTCCGGCGGCGGGAGCTGGCCGCACAAGGTCGCGCCGTCGCGCGTGGGTCGTCACCAGGCGGCGGATGCCCGCCGCGCGAGGTCGCGCGGGCGGCATCGTCAGGTGGTGAGCGCCGCCCCCACCATCGCCTGGGCCGCTTCGATCAGCCGCTCGAGGTGCTCCTCTCCCAGGAAGCTCTCGGCATACAGCTTGTAGATCGCCTCCGTGCCGGAAGGTCGGGCGGCAACCCAGCCATGCTCGGTGCTCACCTTCAGGCCGCCGATCGGGGCGCCGTTGCCCGGAGCGGTGGTCAGCACCGACGTGATCGGCTCGCCGGCGAGTTCGCTGGTCCGCACCTGCGCCGCGGACAGCGAGCGGAGCACCTGCTTCTCCTGCGGGGTGGCCGGCGAATCCATGCGCCGGTACACGGGGTCGCCGAAGCGCTCCGTGAGGGACCGATAGCGCTCGCCAGGATCGCGGCCGGTGCGGGCCGTGATCTCCGCCGCGAGCAGGCACGGCACGATCCCGTCCTTGTCGGTCGTCCAGGTGGTGCCGTCCCGGCGGAGGAACGATGCGCCGGCGCTCTCCTCGCCGCC
>JBJKRK010000004.1:0-2910 GCA_046704705.1 Candidatus Limnocylindrales bacterium
TCTGCGGCCGGTGTGCGCTCGCGGCGTCGGAGGCCGGCGATGCCACCACGCGCTGGCGGCGTGCGATGTCTGCGGCTGCCACGCGCTGGCGGCGTGCGATGTCTGCGGCCGGTGGCCGCTCCACGCCGGCAGACGGGGACGCCTCCCTCGGAGCTCGCCGGTCAGCTCAGGGCAGGCGGGCCGCCGCCTCCTCGGCCAGCCGTTCCGCCAGCGCATCCCAGCCGATGGGCGGCTCCTGCTGGCCCGCCCTGGTCCGCACCGCCACGGTTCTCCCCTCGATCTCTCGGTCGCCGAGCACCAGCATGTACGGGACCTTCTGTTCCTGCGCGAGACGGATCTTGTTCTGCATCCGGTTGTCCGAGCCATCCACTTCGACCCGCACGCCGCGCGCACGCAGCACTGCCGCGAGCTCGTCCGCGGCCTCGTTGTGCCGCGATGCGATGGGCACGACGACCGCCTGGACCGGCGCGCACCAGAAGGGGAACGCGCCCGCGAAATGCTCGGTGAGCACGCCGATGAACCGCTCGAGCGAACCGTAGATCGCGCGGTGGATCGCCACCGGACGCTGCTGGCGGCCCTCCTCGTCGATGTACCAGAGATCGAAGCGCTCGGGCAGCATCACCAGGTCGACCTGGATCGTGGCGGTCTGCCATTCGCGCCCCAGCGCGTCCTCGACCTGGATGTCGATCTTCGGAGCGTAGAACGCGCCGTCCTTCGGCTTCACACGGTACTCGAGCCCGGAACGCTCGAGCTCCGCGCGCATGAGGGTCTCCGCCTGCTCCCAGAGCGCCGGGTCGCCGAGCGCCTTGTCCGGCCGCGTCCCGAACGTGAGCTTCGGCGTCAACCCGAACCAGGAGTACGCCTCTCGAACCTCGCCCATCAGCGCCTGGATCTCGCTGCCGATCTGCTCGGGTCGCAGGTAGATGTGCGCGTCGTCGGTGACGAAGTGACGGACGCGCGTCAGCCCAGAGAGCACACCGGAGAGCTCGTTCCGGTGCAGGATCCCGTACTCGGACAGGCGCAGCGGCAGCTCGCGGTACGAGCGCACCCGGCTGCGGTAGATGAACGTGCTCTCCGGGCAGTTCATCGGCTTCATGCTGAACGTCTGGCCTTCGGACTCGATGAGGAACATCGCGTCGCGGTAGTGGTCCCAGTGGCCCGAGCGCTCCCAGAGGCGCTGGCTCACGACCGGCGGCGTGTAGATCTCCTGATAGCCGCGGCGAGCCTGTATCTCCTGCATCGCCGCGCGCAGCGTCTGGTAGAGGGTCCAGCCCTTCGGGTGCCAGAAGGCCGACCCGGGGCTGACGTCGTGGAAGCTGAAGAGGTCGAGCTGCACGCCGAGCTTGCGATGGTCGCGCTTCTTCGCCTCCTCGCGGCGCCAGATGAACTGGTCGAGCTCTTCCTGCGTCGACCAGACCGTGCCGTAGATCCGCTGCAGCATCGGCCGCTTCTCGTCGCCACGCCAGTACGCGCCGGCCACCGAGAGCAGCTTGAAGGGTCCGATCTTCCCCGTGGAGGCGACGTGCGGTCCGCGGCACAGGTCGATGAACTCGCCGTGCTGGTAGGTCGACACGACCGGCTCCGCCTGGCCCGCGTCCCGCGCCGCCACGCGCAGGTCGTCGAGGATCTCGACCTTGTAGGGCTGCCCCCGCTCGACGAAGAACGCCCGTCCCGCATCCGGCTCGAGCTCGGCCCGGACGAACGGGTGATCGGCGGCGACGGAGGCCCGCATGCGCTCCTCGATGGCCGCAAGGTCGTCCGGCGTCAGCGGCCGCGGCAGGTCGAAGTCGTAGTAGAAGCCGTCACGGATCGCCGGACCGATCCCGAGCTTCGCGTCCGGGAAGAGCTCGAGGACCGCCTCGGCCATCACGTGCGCCGTCGAGTGGCGCATCGGATCGAGCGGATCGTGCGCCCCCGCGTCGAGCAACTCCTCCGCCGAACCCCGCACCGGGGCCTCGAGGACGTCCGCCTCCTGCGCGTCGTCGGCGCCCGGCGTCGCCGAGGTCGTCGGTGTCGCCGATGTCCCGCGCTGTGCGGGAAGCGTCTGGCGCTGCGCGCCACCGCGCGCCGCCTCCTCCTGGTGTTCGCCGGCCGCTCCCCTGCCCCGCTGGTCCGCCATCTCGCTCGTGCCTCCAGAGAATCAGAAAACCCCTCGTCCAGTGACAGGACGAGAGGCTTCGGCCTCGCGCGGTTCCACCCGTCTTCGCGCCTCGCGGCGCGCGCTCGTGGCCGCGATAACGGGCGGACCCGGGCCGGTTCGCCGGCCGCTCGCGGGGGGTGCGCTCGGAGGATATGCCGCCCGGGCTCGCAGCCGATCGTCCCGGGCTCTCTGCGGCTTCCGTTCCGCGCGTTCCGTCCCGCTCGACGCGTTCAGTGTTCGATGGTGGGCGGTACAGGAATCGAACCTGTGACCTCGTGCATGTCAAGCACGCGCTCTAACCGACTGAGCCAACCGCCCCCTGTTCGTGTTCGGTAGAGCCTATAACTTGCAGAGCCTTGACCCTACACCGCTGTACAGGGTATGCTCTCAGGCTGATACCGCTACCTGCCTGGGAAGCATAGGAGGCCCTACCGAACATGGCCCGAAGGATACCCGATGACCGGGCGCTAGTCACGCCTGGGGATCTCGGCGATGAGCTGGCCGCGTTCGAGCGGCACTGTCGCCGGGAGAACGTCAGCCCGGCAACGATCGCCACCTACGGCGAGGCCGTCCGCCAGCTGGGGCGCTTCCTCCTGGAGCACGGCTACCCGACCGACGTGCAGGCGATCGAGCGGCGCCACGTCGAGGAATGGCTACTCGGCCTGCTGGAGCGCTGGCAGCCGGCGACGGCGCACAACCGCTTCAGGGGCGCACAGCGGTTCTTCAACTGGTACGCCGAGCGCGAGGAAGGCTTCCGCTCGCCGATGGCG
>JBJKRK010000005.1:0-4020 GCA_046704705.1 Candidatus Limnocylindrales bacterium
GCAGATAACTGTCGAACCAGCGAACGACACTCTGCTCCGAGGCGTCGCTGTCATCAGGCGCCGCGACCCAGCGGACTCGCACCTTCCCCTGTTCGACTACCACTCGATGGTCCCCGTCGTCGAATGAGTGGTCGGGCAATCGACTCGCCGCATTCAGCAGGTCGCCGAAGATCTCAAGGTCGGCCAAGGCACGATCCTTCCCTGCTTACCCCGGATCCACGTGTGCCCTGCCAAGGGCTCGATCGCCAGCGGGTGGAAGTCCCGCCGGGGCAACTGCCAGGAAGCCCCGTAGCAAGTGGCCGGCGTCGGGCGAGATCCCGGCGTCGAAGCGCCACGTTTGAGCCTCGGAAGGAGGTGGCAACCGGACAGGCCGCAGCATCACGCGAAGGCTGCCGCATCGAAAGGGTAAGCAGGGAGTGGCGAGCCTCGGTGGATTTGGCGAAGCCAGCAGCCGGGCGTCTGAACCTGGAGCGCGCCTGGCACTCCCCGGTGTAGGGGCCGTGGCATGTCCGGAAGGTGGTCGAGTCAACAGGGGAGGCCCTCCTGCCCGCCGGGTCCTCAGGTCGGGGAGCCGGCAGCGCGCCGTCGTATAAGGCGATGAGCCGAAGTCGGCGGCAGGGCAGAGGGAGTCGGAGCCCGGCGTAGTACCGGTCGATCCGTCGGACAGCACAACCGGCGGGGAGGGAAGGCTGGGCACTTCGGTCGTGCTGGACGCGGAGCCACGGATGAGGGCATGGCTGACGCCAATCACCCGGTAGACAAAGTCCGCCACCTCCAACGCCAGCTCTATCTCGCGGCCAAGCGATCACCGCAGCGGCGCTTCCACGCCCTGTACGACCGGATCGCGCGGCCCGATGTCCTCGCGCGGGCCTGGCAGCAGGTCCGTGCCAACCGCGGTGCCGCCGGCATCGACGGCCAGACGATCGCCGAGGTCGAGACCTATGGCGCTGACCGGATGCTCGACGAACTGCGGCTGCAACTGGTGACCCACCGCTATCGGCCTGCGCCGGTGCGGCGGGTGTACATCCCCAAGGCGGACGGCGTGAGCCGTCGACCACTTGGCATCCCACGGGTCCGGGATCGGGTCCTCCAAGCCGCGGCACGGCTCGTGTTGGAGCCCATCTTCGAGGCGGACTTCGTCCCGTTCTCGTACGGGTTCCGGCCGAAGCGATCGGCCCACCAGGCCGTGGATGCGGTGCGGAGCTCGATCGAGGCAGGCTGCCACTGGGTGGTCGAGCTCGACATCCGCGCTTTCTTCGACACCCTTGATCATGCGCTGTTGCTCGAGCTCGTGGCCCGTCGTGTCTCTGACCGACGAGTGCAGAAGCTCATCCGGCAGTGGCTCCGGGCCGGGGTGCTGGAAGACGGCGTGGTGCGTTCGTCCGTCGGCGGGGTGCCTCAGGGCGGGGTGATCTCGCCCCTGCTCGCCAACGTCTATCTCCATGCGCTCGATGCGCTGTGGATGGCCGAGGCGGCATCCCTGGGGCAGATGGTCCGCTATGCCGATGACCTCGTGGTCCTGTGCAGGACCGAGGCCGACGCGCAGGCGGCCCACCGGTGGTTGGTCGATGCCCTCGGGCGCTTGAAGCTCTCCGCGCACCCGGACAAGACCCGGGTGGTCGGGCTGGCCGATGGCAGCGCGGGCTTCGACTTCCTCGGCTTCCACTTCCGGCGGATACCGATGGTCCGGCGCCCCGGGCGCCGGGCCACCAAGACTTGGCCCAGCCAGCGGGCGCGCAAGTCCGTGCGGGCCAAGATCAAGGCGGTGACCGCTCCGCGGAGCCGACTCCACCTGCCAGTCGAGGACCTCGTCGCCGAGCTGAACCCCATCCTGCGGGGCTGGGGCGCGTACTTCCGGCGGCCCGGCAACGGCCGCCAGATGTCCCAGATCGACCATTACGTGCGGCTCCGGGTCGCCCTGTTCGTCAGCAAGAAGCGGCGCCGTCGGGGGATCACCCCCTGGCAGCTGTGCCGTGATCCGCGCTGGTGGCAGGGGCTCGGGCTGTACCGCTTGTCTGGGGCCTCTCAGCGTGCGTGATCGCGAATGCCCGAGAAGCAGAGACCGTCGGAGAGCCGGATGAGGGAGAACCTCACGTCCGGTTCGATGAGGGGCGGCTGGAACCGGAACCGGGGTCCTGGTGACTTACGCGCCGGCGGGGAACCGCCGGGGAGCGCTCGCCTGCCCGACGGTCCCGCGCCAGCCGCCTACTCCACCGAAGCGAGTCGCCTGATCGCCTGACGCGGCCCAGATCGGGCGCCGTGGCACGCCGTTCCGAGGTTCGCGTCGACGACCAGGCCCCATGGGCGGCCACCCGAGGTCCACAGGTGGGCTGGGACGGGCCATTGCCGCGGCCGAACCCGGTTCTGCCCACGCTGTCGCCATCCCCGGAGCGGCAAGGTAGATGCGGGACGGTCAGGCGGGTACCGAGAGCGCCCGGAATCTCGCGAGGGCGGAGAGGAACTCAGCGGCCCAGGGCCAGCGCTCCGGCAGGTGGAGCGTCCAGCGACGGGCCGAGCGGGTGAGGCGGCCGCAGACGGCGAGGAACCGGCGGCGCAGGGTCTTGGCGGTGACGATCCCGGCGCCGAGACCGAGGCGGGCAGTCCAGCGGGCGAGGTTGTGGGCCATGACCTGGACGGCCAGCCAGGCCCCGTTGGCGGCGAACCGCCCCGAGGGCAGGTGGTTCAGGCCCATCCCGTACTTCAAGTCCCGGATGGCGTTCTCGATCTCGGCATGCCTGCGGTGGTCGGCTTCGAGGGTGAGCGGGTCGCCTGCCCGGTCGGTGATGAAGGGGTGGTAGTCGTAGAGGGTGAGGAGGGCGAGCTGGGAGCCGGGGGTGGGCCGCACCCGGCGCACGATCAGGCGGACCGGCCGGGCGTCGCGCTCGTCGGCGAAGGGGGTGTAGCTGATCTCGGCCACGTCGGCCCCGCCGTCGAGCCAGTAGGGGATGGGCGTCCAGTCCGACTCCGGGATCGCCTCGATGAGGTTCCGGAGCCTGCGACCGTGGAACCGCGCGGTGATGCTGAAGCGGACGTCCAGCTTCCGGCAGACCGCCACCACGTCGTGGGCATAGAAGCCCGAGTCGGCCCGCATCGTGAGCTCGCCCGTGGCTCCCGCGCCGCGGACCCGACCGACCGTCTCGGCGAGGAAGTGGGCGGCGCCCCGGACGGTGGCGGCCCGTCCCTCGCGCAGGCGGGCCATGAGGACGTCGCCGGTCCCTGCCGCCACCGCGAGGAGCGGGTGATAGCCGCGCACATGGGTGTACCCGTGGTGGAGGGCACCCTCCTTGGCCAGGCCGTACGTCTCGCAGATCGTGGAGTCGAGATCGATCGTGAAGGGTGCCTCGGCGGGACCCGCTCCGGCGGCCCAGGCGCGTCCGAGCAGCTCCCGGCCCACCCGGTCGAGCTGGCGCACGTGGCCCCAGCGGAAGCTGCGCAGGAACGTGCCTAGCGTCGAGGGCGCCTTCACGGTGAACCCCAGCACGCGGCTGGTCTCACCGGCGCGCAGGGCGTCCGCGTCGTCGATCGTGTCGCCGCCCGCCAGGGCTGACATGACGAGGGTGCACAGCTTGTCGCCCACGTTGGCGTGCCCGACCGCCGCGCCGAGGTCGAGATCGCGCTCCACCAGCTCCCGAAGGCCAAGGTGCTGGGCCAGCGTGGCCGGCAGGAGGAGCCCGGCATCGCTCACCAGGTGATGCTCGTCGTCGAAGGCAGTATCGAGGCGGTCCAGGCTGTGCGATGATCGCATCCGTCAGGTGCTCCTCTGCACGGGTCGATGGGTCTTTCTCAAACGCCATCGTGCCAGTTCAGATGGGCACCTGATTCGGCCTCCGTGCACCCCGTCAGCGGTCAGCGATCGGTGGATCCGGGCTAACGCACCGTGAAGGCTGCGACGACCCGGAACTGCGGAGCGGCCCGGCGCGTCTGGCGGGCATTGTCATGAGCGACGAGTTCCCCGTGCACGCCCCTCGGGCGCGCCTTTCGCGGTCCGCGCGCACCCGGTTGCGCGCCGCCGCCATCGCC
>JBJKRK010000006.1:0-10099 GCA_046704705.1 Candidatus Limnocylindrales bacterium
CGGCAAGGGCCGGGAAGCCTCGGTTATACTCGCCCGCGCGTCTTCGCTCCGGCGTAGCTCAGTTGGTAGAGCGGGCGGCTGTTAACCGCTTGGTCGTAGGTTCGAGTCCTACCGCCGGAGCCAGTTCCACGATCTGAAGGGCCGCACCCCGCGGCGATATCGCCCACCGTCGCTGATTCCACGATCTGCGGGACTGACGCTCGGGGTCTCGCCGGCCGGCGCTCGGGGCACGGCAGCTGCTCTCCCCCTGACGATGTCCGCGTGAACGGCTGCGCCGCATCAGGTACGCTGCGTGCCACGGTCGACGAGGAGACGAGAGGACGTGATCTGCTCGAGCTGCGGCGCCGAGAACAGGCCCGGACGGAAGTTCTGTTCGCAGTGTGCCGCCCCGCTGGCCTCGGTCTGCCCCAGCTGCGGTGCGCTCAACGACCCGGGGGACCGGTTCTGCGGGGAGTGCGCCAGTCCGTTGGGCGTGACGGCGGCGCCGCCGCGTTCGACCGTGGCCGACGCGCATGCCCAGCAGCACGTCGGCGTCGCCGCGCCCGCCGAGCCGGTTCCCGCGCCTGTGCCGCAGGCTGAGCGCCGACTCGTGACGGTGCTCTTCGCCGATCTCGTCGGGTTCACGCCGTTCGCCGAGGAGCGCGACGCGGAGGAGGTCCGTGACACGCTGACGCGCTACTTCGAGCTTGCCTCGGATGTGATCGGCCGGTACGGCGGCACGGTCGAGAAGTTCATCGGCGACGCGGTGATGGCGGTATGGGGTGCGCCGGTCGCGCACGAGGACGACGCGGAGCGCGCGGTCCGTGCGGCGCTCGACCTCGTGGGAGCGGTGCGGGCACTCGGCCCATCCGTCCAGGCTCGGGCGGGCCTGATGACGGGCGAAGCGGCCGTCACGCTGGGGGCCGTGAACCAGGGCCTCGTGGCGGGAGACCTGGTGAACACCGCCAGTCGGCTGCAGTCTGTCGCGCCGCCGGGCGCGGTCCTGGCGGGGGAGGCGACGCGGCGCGCTTCGAGCGGTGCGATCGTGTTCGAGGAGGCGGGGTCGCAGGTTCTCAAGGGCAAGGCTGCGCCGGTTCCCGCGTTCCGAGCGCTGCGGGTGGTCGCACAGCGCGGTGGGCGGAACCGGGCAGAGACCCTCGAGGCTCCCTTCGTCGGCCGCGACGACGAGCTCCGCCAGCTGAAGGACCTGTACCACGCCACCTCGCGGGACGGGCGCACGCGGCTCGTTTCGGTGATCGGGCCCGCCGGGATCGGCAAGAGCCGGCTCGCGTGGGAGCTCCGCAAGTACCTGGACGGGCTGGTCGAGACGGTCTGGCTGCACGACGGCCGGAGCCCCGCCTACGGCGAGGGGATCAGCTTCTGGGCCCTGGGTGAGATGGTGCGCGGCCGGGCGGGCTTGCTCGAGGGAGACGACGAGCCGACCACCAGGCAGAAGGTCGCGGCGACGCTCGCGCTCCACGTCCCCGACGAGGCGGAGCGACGCTGGATCGAGCCCGCGCTGCTCGCGCTCCTCGCGATCGAGCGCAGCGGTGCCGACCCCAGCCAGTTGTTCGGGGCCTGGCGCACGTTCTTCGAGCGGCTCGCCGCCACGGCGCCCGTGGTGCTGGTGTTCGAGGACTTCCACTACGCCGATGCTGGCCTGATCGACTTCGTCGACCATCTCCTGGAGTGGTCGAGAAACGTCCCCATCTTCGTCATCACGCTCGCGCGGCCGCTGCTCCTCGAGCGGCGACCCACCTGGGGAGCCGGCAAGCGCAACTTCACCAGCCTCTACCTCGAGCCGCTTCCCGAAGCGTCGATGCGCGAGTTGCTCGCCGGTCTGACGCCGGGTCTGCCGGAGCAGGCTGTGCGGGCCATCGTCGCGCGTGCCGACGGAGTCCCGCTCTACGCGGTGGAGACGGTGCGGATGCTCGTCGCGGAGGGTCGGCTCGTCCCCAGCGAGGAGGGCACCTACGTCCCGGCAGGGGACCTCACCTCGTTGGCCGTGCCCGAGACGCTGACTGCCCTCATCGCCAGCCGGCTCGACAGTCTCTCGCCCGACGATCGGGCGCTCGTATCCGACGCGGCGGTCCTCGGCCAGAGCTTCAGCCGGCCCAGCCTGTCGGCCGTGTCGGGCATCCCCGAGGCGGCGCTCGACCAGCGACTCAAGGGGCTCGTCCGGCGCGAGCTGCTCACCGTGGAAGCCGACCCGAGGTCTCCGGAGCGCGGGCAGTACGCGTTCGTCCAGGCGCTCATCCGCGAGGTGGCCTACAACACGCTGGCGAGGTCCGACCGCAAGGCGCGTCATCTCGCCGCGGCGCGGTTCTTCGAATCGCTCGGCGCGGACGAGCTCGCCGGTGCGTTGGCCGGGCACTACCTCGCGGCGCACGAGAACGCTCCGGAGGGACCGGAGGCGGATGCCCTTGCGGGCCAGGCACGTCTGGCGCTCAAGGGCGCGGCGGAGCGGGCGGCGGCCCTCGGCGCCCACGAGCAGGCCGTGACGTTCCTCGAGCAGGCGATCGGCGTGGCGAGCGATCCGGCCGAGCTCGCCGACCTGTCCGAGCACGCCGGCGAGGAAGCCGCCGCGGCGGCACGCTACGACGATGCCGAGGCCTTCCTGCGCGAAGCAGTGGGGCGGCACCGCGAATCTGGTGACCGAGTTGCCACGGCGCGCTCGACTGCCGCGCTCGGTCGCGCGCTCCTGACCGCCCGGCGGACCGCGCAGGCGCTTGCCGTGCTCGAGCCTGCGCTCGGGGAGTTCGGCGACCTGGGCGGCGATCCTGCCCTGGTCGCGATCCACAGCCAGCTGGCCCGTTGCTACATGTTCAGCGGAGACAGCCGTCGGGCCATCGAGATGACCGACCGCGCGCTCGAGGTGGCCGAGCATGGGGACCTCGTGGCGCTCCTCGCGGATGCCCTGGTCACGAAGGGCTCGGTGCTGTGCGACCTGGGTCGGCTCAGGGAAGGCATCGGGGTCATCGAGGCCGGCGAGCGCCTGGCGCGCTCGAGTGGGCTCACGGGCACGCTGCTGCGCGCGCTCAACAACCGGACGGTCTCGCAGAGCGACATCGATCCTGCCGCGAGCCTCGAGGCCCAGCGCGAGGGTCTCGCGCTGGCGCGACGCATCGGGCAGCGCTTCTGGGTGTTCGGCTTCGCGATCGGGCTGGGCTACCAGCAGTTCCTGCTCGGCGACTGGGACGGATCCCTGGCGGTGCTCGACGAAGCGCTCGCCGATGAGCCTCCGCCGGAGAGCCGGGTGGATCTCCTGGCGAACTCGCTGCTTGTCCCCGCCTACCGGGGGGCGCCGGTCGACGAGCGTCTGGGAGAGCTCGCACGGCTCGTGGGCGACAGCGCGGAGCCGTCGCTGCTTGGCCAGCTGCACGACGCGCAGGGGACCGCGGCGTTCGCGGAGGGACGCCTTGCGCAGGCGGCACAAGCGTTCGACCGTGCGGCCGAGGTCATGGGAGGCGTCGGCTCCACGAGCGAGCGACTGTATGCGGCGAGGGCAGCGTTGTGGGAGGGCCGGACGGAGGTCGCGGCCGCTGAGCTTGCGGCGATCGATCGCGGGGGTTTCCATGCTCCCGCGGTGGAAGCCCGTCGCGCGACGATCCGCGCGGGCCTTGCGGCCATGGAGGGCCGCGCCGCCGAGGCGGTCGCGCAGTACCGGGAGGCCCGCCGCATCTGGCGGGACCTTGGGCTCGTCTTCGACGAGGCGCTTGCGGGGGTCGACATGGCGCTCCTGCTGGATCCGGGAGATCCTGAGGTGCGTGCGGCGGCGTCCGCGTCACGGGAGATCCTCGAGCGGCTCGGCGCCCGTCCGCTGCTCGCTCGACTGGATGCGGCGATCGCCGCCCGGGCGATACGTGAGGACGGGGGCTCGTCCGAGGCGGGCAGGCCGGAGGCTGCGTCCGAGGTGGCGCGCCCCGCCCGATAGCGCCGCCGCCCGAGCCACCTCGAGCCGCGCGAACCGCTTCGATCAGCTCGGGTCGGGCCGCGCCGTGAACCAGCCCGGCCGTTCGAGCCAGCGCTCGAAACGCAGCCCGCAGCGCCGCAGCACATCGGCCAGCTCGTCCTGCCCCAGGATGCGTGCCGTGAACGCCTGGTGCCAGGATGACCCGTCGATGCCGTACGCGACCTCCGCCTCGAGCAAGTCGCCGTGCCGTTCCGCGCGCAGCAGGGTCACCTCCGCGTCACCGAGACGATCGGTTCGACCGACCGCGCTCCGGTGATCCCAACCCGGCGGGTACGTCTCGCCGATGACGATGCCGCGCGGAGCGACGTGCGCGGCCGCCGTGCATGCGATCGCGGCGCCCGAGGCAGCGTCGTTGATCAGGTGGCTGGCGAGCAGCACCGCGTCGAAGCGTCGGCCAAGCCGGATCGAGGCAGCGTCCCCAACGATGCCCTCGACATCCGCCGGCAGTGCCGCGATCATGCCGGGGCCGTTGTCGACGCCCGTGACCGAGTGCCCGAGCCGGGCGAGCGGGCCGGCGAGTCGGCCCGGTCCGCACCCCAGATCGAGCACCGACGCCGCCCGCGGGAGCAGCCTATCGATCAGTTCGGGCTCGCCCATCGGCGGCACGCGCGCGTAGAACGCCACTGGACTGCCGTCCGGCGCGACGGCGAGTTCGTCGCGGGCGTTGATCTCCGGCGTGCGGGGGCGCCTGGTCTGCCCACCGCGAACACCGCCGGCGCGGCCGCTCATCGCCGCCCGCTCCTCTCATTGCCCGACGGCACGCGGGCCCCGTGCACGGGTGTCACCCGCGCCGTGGGGGTGGCATCGCCGCGATCGCCGCCCCGAGCTCGTCGACGGCCGCCCCGAGTCCGGCGGGGAGGCGCAGCACGTGCTCGTCATCCGGTACGCGGACTGCCGTGGCGAGGCCTCCGCCGAACGCGATGAGCATGTCCGGTCGAGCCGCGCGCAGGGCGGCGGTCAGCCGCTCCGCGGGGTCGACGTCACCCGGTACGACGACGCCGATCGCCGCCGCCGCGGCAGACGTCTGCGTCGCCGCATCGAGCCAGTCCTGGACGGGCAGGTCGGCACCCAGGTAGCGCGCGGCGATCCCGGCACGTCGGGCGGCCGTGGCAAAGGCGAGCGCGCCGAGTTCATGTCGCCCGCCGGGTGGAAGGCCCACCAGGAGCACGTTGCCGTTCCCGGCCGGCCGTCCTGCGGCCAGGAACGCGGCGCCCAGGCGGCGCAGGACCGCGTTCGCCGCGGCGTGCTCGCCCGCGACGTCGACCCGACCGTCCGCCCAGCCCTCGCCGAGCGCGACGAGTGCCGGCATCACGAGCGCGGTGACGACCTGCTCGAACGACCCGCGCGCGAACATCTCGTCGAGCAGCGATTCGAGTGCTGGTTCGTCGAGGGAGGCCGCGGCCGTCACGAACGATCCCACCAGAGCATCGGCGGTCGCATCGGCGCTGAGGCGCGCCGGTGCAGTGGATGCATCCGCTTCTCGGGTGATTGCCGCGACGGCCTCGTCGCCCGCCTCGAGCAGGTGCGCCGCGGCCGTGCTGGCCGACCAGCCGTCCTCGATCAGGAGGTGCATCGCCCGCAGCCGGGCGATCGACGCATCGTCGTACAGGCGATAGCCGGAGGCGGTGCGGGCGGGCTCGACGATCCGGTAGCGCCGTTCCCAGGCACGCAGGAGCGGGACGGAAACACCGGAACGGCCGGCGGCCTGCTTGATCGTGTACATGGTGCGTACAACATACCACGTCCAGAACTCTTGACAAGCCATGTACCTGCGAGGTAGAGTCTCAACAAACAGTAGACACACAGCTCGGTGCGCGTCGGTCACGGGCCGTGCGCCATCAACGACGCCGCGACACCACTTGTCGCGCGGGCAAGACGCAGCAGGGAGGAGCGCAATGGACAGGCATGGACATCTCGCCGGAGGCTGGACTCCGGGTCACATGACGTGGGGGTGCGCGGGGTGACCGCCACCCTTGCGCCCTCGCGGACCGAAGCTGCGGCCCTCGCCATCGAGGCGCGCGGCCTGATCCGCCGGTACGGCGACACGGTCGCGCTGCGTGGTGTCGACCTGGCCGTCTCGAGCGGCGAGATACACGGCTTCCTGGGGCCGAACGGCGCCGGCAAGACGACGGTCGTGCGCATCCTCTGCACGCTCCTGCGACCCACGGAAGGCGAGGCGCGCGTGGCTGGACTGGACGTCCTCCGCGATGCGCGGCAGGTCCGCTACCGGATCGGCACGGCGCTCCAGGAGGCGGCGCTCGATCCCGGGCAAACCGGCCGGGAGCTGCTCGATCTGCAGGCCCGCCTGTTCGGGCTGGCTCCCGACGCCCGACAGCGCCGGGTCGAGGAACTGGCGTCGCTGGTCGACCTGGGCGCGGCGCTCGACCGGCGCGTGAAGACGTACAGCGGGGGCATGCGGCGCCGGCTCGACCTGGCGCTGTCGCTCGTCCACGACCCTGACATCCTCTTCCTCGACGAACCCACCACCGGGCTCGACCCCGCGAGCCGACGGCAGATCTGGACCGAGGTCCGGCGTCTGAACGCCGAGCGCGGCATGACGGTGTTCCTCACGACGCAGTACCTGGAGGAAGCCGACCAGCTCGCCGGCCGGCTGTCGATCATCGACGGCGGCCGGATCGTGGCGGAGGGGTCGCCCGCCGAGCTGAAGCGCACGATCGGCCGGGACGTCGTTGTCGTGCGCGGCGACGGCCCGATCGAGATGGCCCGCCAGGCGGTGGCGGCGCTGCCCAACGTCGAACGGGTCGATCGGTCGGGCCACGAGCTGACGCTCGCCGTGACCGACGGTCCATCGGCTGTGCCCGCCGTGGCCACGCTGCTCGCGGCCCTCGACGGGTTCATCGTGCGCGAGATCTCCGTCCGCCAGCCGAGCCTGGACGATGTGTTCCTGCACGTCACGGGTGCGCGCATCGGGGGGATGGACGACGAGTCGGTCGAGGCGGGACGCGCCATGACCGGCGAACAAGAGGAGGTGGCGGCATGAATGTGCTCGCCGAGTCGATGTCGACGGACGGCGCGGTCGGCGCCGTCGCCGTCCGGTCCAGGCACGCCGCACCGGGCTTCCTGCGCGACCTGGCGACGGTCGCCCGTCGCGCGCTGCGCGGGGCGATCCGCGAGCCTGAGTCCGTGATCCCGGCCCTGGTGATCCCGGTGTTCTTCTTCCTGGTGAACGTCGGCGCGCTGCAGAAGGTCGCCGAGGCTGCCGGTGGGCTCGACTACCGCGCCTTCCAGCTTCCTGTCGCGATCATCTTCGCGGTGACCGGCGTCTCGCGCGCCAACGCCCTGGTCGCGGACATCGCGAGCGGCTACTTCGAGCGATTGCTGCTCACGCCGGTGAACCGCCTGGCACTCCTGCTGGGGCTGATGGTGGCCGACTTCGCGCTGGTCGTCGCGCTATGCATCCCCGTGCTCGTGCTGGGTGCGCTGGCGGGCGTCTCGTTCGTCACCGGCATTCCCGGGCTGCTCGTGTTCGTCCTGCTGGCGGGCACGTGGGGCGTGGCGTTCACCGGCTTCCCGTACGCGATCGCGCTGCGCACCGGGAGCCCGGGCGCGGTGGCGGCGAGCTTCATCCTCTTCTTCCCGTTCGCATTCCTGACGACCGCGTTCGTCCCGGCCGACGCGCTGAGCGGATGGCTGGCGACCGTGGCCACGTACAACCCGGTGACCTACGTGCTGGCTGCCCTCCGCGCGCTGGTGAGCCAGGGCTGGGATGCCGGCGCGCTCGTCCAGGGCGGCATCGCCACCGGCGTCGTGGCGACGATCTCGATCGGCCTGGCCTTGCTCTCCCTGCGCCGGCGCGTGCAGACGCCCTGAGAAGCTGAGCGCACGGTCGCGCCCGACCCCCGATAGCCTCCCCCTACAGCATCCCCGGGTCGGGGCACAGGCGGGCCGGGTCGACGAGCGCCGCGCTGGAGGCCATGAACTGGTCGCGACCGGTGATCCGGAAGCGTGCCGCGAGCAGCGCGGGCACGACCGGGCTCGGCCCGGGGATGAATGCCCGGATCCCTCCACCCCGCGCCCCGCGGCGGATGGCCGCAAGGGTGGGCACCACGGGGTCGACGCCGGGTCGGACGACCAGCCGGCCGATCGCGCGGGTCGGGCCCATCTGGCGGGCCCGGGCGTAGGCGAAGGCGACGGGATCGCCGCGCTCGAGCACGACGAACGCGTCGGCTGCCGCCATCGTCGCCCAGAAGGCGTGGTCCGCCGGTCGCTCGGCTCCCGTCCAGGAGCTTTCGAGGTCGGCGAGCTGATCAGACCCGGCGGGTTCGACCGAGAAGGGAGGCTCCAGCGCCGGAAGCGTGGACCCATCACCCTCGAGATGCAGGCCCGGCCAGAGCGGCGCCATGCCGGCGCGGATGTACAGCGGCAGTGCCCGAGGGTCCGGCGAGGCGAAGGTGGTGCGATGCGTGGCGCCGCGCATGACCGTCTCGAGCAGCGGTCGGCCCACCCCCCGGCCGAGGAGATCCGGCCGCACGAAGAGATCCGCGAGGTGGCGCACCACACCCGTGTCCACCGCCGCGCCGTAGGCGACGACCGAATCCCGTTGCACGGTGACGAACGCGATCGCGTGCTGGATGCAGTGGCGGAGGTACGGCCCGACGATGTCCACACTCGTGACCGGGCCGTCGTTGTCGTGCGCGGTGAGGATCATCCGGATGATTGGCACGTCGTCGAGGGTGGCCGGCCGGATCAGCCGGTCGTCGCCGGCCCGCGGTGCCGCCTGCATGCCGCATGGCCTCCGTAGCATCGTGCGCCGCGCGAGGTCGCGGTTCGCCCCGGAACGATACTCCCCCGAAACACGCACGGGGCGCCGGCGAACCACACGCCGGCCGACCCTGCGTCCGGCTCGGACGCGGCGGGACCGAGCCACGGTATCGCCACGCCCGAGCCATCGCTGCTCCACACCTGCGGTCGAGGCTGTGGTCAGGGTCGGGCGTGCTGCCGGACCCCGGACACCGGCGGCGGACGAGCCCGGGCCGGGTGAGCACAACGGAGGTGCGAGCGTGCGCATCGGACTGCACATCCCGTCGATCAGCTGGCAGGGCGGCTCGGCACGCCTGGGCGCGACGCTTGCCGAGGTCGTCCAGGTGGCCGAGGGGGTCGGCTTCGATACGATCGATGTCGCCGATCACCTCTGGCAGCACCCGATCATGGGTGGTCCGCTCGAACCGCAGCTCGAGGCCTACACGACGCTCGGCTTCATCGCTGCACACACGCGTCGGGTCCGCCTGCTGGCGCTGGCCACGGCGGTCTCGTACCGACCGGCGGGCCTGCTCGCCAGGATGGTGACCACGCTCGACGTGCTCTCGGGGGGCCGGATGATGCTGGGCATCGGCGCGGGCGACTACCCCGACGAGGCCGTCGGGCTCGGGCTGCCCTTTCCGCCGCTCGCCGAGCGCTTCGACCTGCTGGAGGAGACCGTGCAAGCCTGCCTGCGGATGTGGGCCGGCGAGCACGGCGACGAGCGCCCGTACCTCGGAACGCACGTCCGCGTCGAGCGGCCGATCAACGTGCCGCAGAGCCTGCAACGCCCGCATCCCCCGATCCTGATCGCGGGCAGCGGCGAGCGTCGGACGCTGCCGCTCGTGGCGAGGCACGCGGACGCCTGCAACCTTCGCCCATCGCCCGAGATTCCCCGCCAGCTCGAGCTGCTGCGCCGGCTGTGCGAGCGCGAGCAACGCGACTACGACGCGATCGAGAAGACCGTCCCCTTCGGTTTCGACGTCGGCCCCGATGGGTCGAACGCGGGTGCGGTGGTGGCGCAGCTGCGCTGGCTCGCGAGCCTGGGGGTGGAAACGGTGCTGGGCTGGGTCGTGGGGGTGGACACGATCGCGCCGCTCGAGGCGATGGGCCGCGAGGTGATTCCGGCCGCGGCCGAGCTCGTGCCGCCACGGCGGCCGTGAGGGGCCTGCCCGAGCCAGCTCAGCCGAGAACCGCGTCGACGCGCACCGTGCGTGCGCCCGCCGCGGGCAGCGGCACCACGGTGCCGTCGATCGGCCGCCCATCGACGCTGAGCGTCAGGCGCGATCCCGGGCCGGTCCGCCGGACCTCGATCTCGTACGCCACCCCGCGGAACTCGCGGTGCGCCCGGAAGCCCGGCCAGTGCGCCGGAATCTGCGGCGCGACGCG
>JBJKRK010000007.1:0-8262 GCA_046704705.1 Candidatus Limnocylindrales bacterium
GCACGCATGGCCGACGCCGCCCAGCCATGCGCGTCTGCCCCCGTCAAGCAGAGATGTCTGCTCGCCGAACGGCGAGGATAGAGTAGATGTACCGTTGTCCGGGCCGGACTTCTTCGCGCGTAGACCACGCCTTGTGTCACCCAAGCTGGCACAAGTGACGGCGACGGTGTGGGGGAATGTCCTGGTCAAGAAAGCGCGGCGCAGGCCGCGACCTGGAGCCGGGTGCCGACGAGCAGAGGGGCACGCGCACGGACGCCACCGAGCCCATCGCACACACGCGCAGCGCTGCAGGGGAGCGGCAGCCACTCGTTGCGCATCTCCGGGGCGTCGCCCAGCTTGCCCGGATCTTCGGGGAGCCGCTGGGGGCGCCGGCGGTCGCAGAGTATCTCGGCCTCGCCCACGACATCGGGAAGCTCGATCCAGCGTTTCAGGCGTACCTCCAGCACTGCGAGCAGGATCCCGCCTGGCATGGTCACGGTCCGGACCACAAGGCCGCCGGGAGCGACCTTGCCAGTCGGCACGTCGGTCTTGCTGCGCTGGCGGTACAGGGGCACCACGGCGGACTCCGATCGATGGCCGCCTTCCGAACCTGGATCACGGAGGCGCTGAAGCGCCCAGAAGTCGGGGAGGCGGAGCGCACGGCGCTGGCGCTCGTGCCGGAGCTGCACCCACAGGTGCCTCCGGCCGTGCCACGCTGGCTGGAGAGCGATGCGCTGGCTGCGGACCTCTTCGTCCGGCTCGTGTTCTCAGGACTCGTGGATGCCGACTTCCTCGACACCGAGCAACACTTTGCGCCGGAGCGATCCGCGCGTCGAATGCCCGCCCCGGGCCTGGGGGTGCTGTGGGAGCGCTTTGAGCGCCGACACGCGGAGACGTTTGCGCCGCCGGTTCCCGGTGATGTCGTCGGCGAGGTCCGCGCAGAGGTGTACCGCCAGTGCATCGAGGCGGCCGATGGACCTCGTGGCATCTTCCGCCTGACGGTGCCGACCGGCGGAGGGAAGACCCTCTCAGCGCTCGCCTTCGCCCTGCGCCATGCGTTGCGCAACAACCAGCGCAGGGTCATCGCCGCGGTCCCTTACCTCACGATCACCGAGCAGACGGCCGATGCGTACCGTGCGGCGCTCGAGACGCCCCGTGATGTCGGCCGCGTGGTTCTGGAGCATCACAGTGAGGCCTTCACCGGGCGCGACCAGGATGAGGTGCTGGAGCCGGCCATGGTCTGGGGGCGGCTGGCAGCGGAGAACTGGGACGCACCCGTCGTCGTCACCACGACCGTGCAGCTCTTCGAGAGCCTCTTCGCGAACATGCCGGCACGCTGCCGCAAGCTGCACCACCTGGCCGGGAGCGTGCTGATCCTGGACGAGGCGCAGGCGCTGCCGCCGCACCTGCTCACCCCGATCCTCGATGTGTTGCGCGAACTCGTCGCGCACTACGGCGTGAGCGTCGTGCTCTGCACGGCGACGCAGCCTGCCTTCGGCGCGATCGACGCCTTCACCTCGGTCACGGCCACCGAGATCGTCCCGGACGCGGCGCGTCTGTTCCGATCGCTCCGGCGCGTCCGGTACGACTGGCGTGAGGCGCCCACATCCTGGGACACCGCCGCCGACGAGCTCCGTGCAGAGCGCCAGGCCCTCGCCATCGTCAACACGAAGCGCGATGCGGTCGCGCTCCTCGACGCGCTGGACGATCCGCATGCGCTCCACCTCTCGACCTCGCTGTGCGGCGCCCACCGGCGCGCGGTCATTCGCGCGGTGCGAGAGCGCCTCGCGGAGAGCAGACCGTGCCGGCTCGTCACCACGCAGGTCGTGGAGGCGGGGGTCGATCTCGACTTTCCGCTCGTGCTGCGGGCCGTCGGGCCGCTCGACGCCGTCATCCAGGCCGCCGGCCGCTGCAACCGCGAGGGGAAGCAGGCGGAGGGGCGCGTCGTGGTCTTCCAGCCCGAGCAGGGCGGCCTGCCCGGCGGCGCATACCGCACGGCTACCGGCCAGACGCTGGCCGTCCTCGGGGCAGGCGGGTTCGATCCGGATGACCCTGCGACCGCGACCGCCTACTTCCGGGCGCTGTACGGCCTCCTCGACACCGATCGGGAGCGCATTCAGCAGCACCGCCGCAGCCTCGACTACCCGGCGGTCAGCCGCGCGTTCCAGATGATCGAGCCTACAGAGAGCGTGGTCGTGCGGTACGGGTCTGCGAGCGAGCAAGCGAAGGTCGAGCGAATGCTGGACCAGATCGCGCGCCGCGACGGCAGCGGGCGGCACCTGCTTCGATCCCTCCAGCCCTACCTCGTGTCGGTCCGCCCGATGGCCGCGGCGCATTACGCGGTGCAGGGTTTCGCCACCCCCCTTGTTCCCGGCCTGTGGCGCTGGGAGGGTCGGTACGACCCGATCCGCGGGCTCGTCCCGGAGGGTCGGGCGCTCGATGAGCTCGTGGTGTAGCCGGGCGCAGACGCACTGCGCCAGAGCAGGAAGGGGGATCTGATGACGTCATCACCATCGCCGCCACTGGCGGTGAAGCTGTGGGGCGAGTACGCCTGCTTCACGCGCCCCGAGATGAAGGTCGAGCGGGTGAGCTACCCGGTGATGACACCATCGGCAGCCCGCGGTGCACTGGAGGCGATCTTCTGGAAGCCGGAGATCCACTGGCAGGTCCGCGAGATCCAGGTCCTGCGGCCGATCCGCTACACCTCGTTCCTGAGGAACGAGGTGATGAGCCGGGCGAGTGAGCGCGTTGCCGCAAGCTGGCAGGCGCGGGGCGGCGGCTACGACGCCTCGGCCGACCGCGCGCAGCGACACACGCTCGCGCTCAGGGATGTGGCGTACGTGGTCGTTGCCGAGATCGAGCTGCGCCCGCACGCCACCGACGACGTCGCGAAGTACCGCGACCAGTTCCGCCGCCGCGTGGCGGCGGGGCGCTGCTTCGCCACGCCGTACCTCGGGTGTCGGGAGTTCAGCGCGAGCTTCGCCCCGCTCGACGGCAGCGAGCGCCCGATCGACGTGACGGAGGACCTCGGGCGGATGCTGCTCGACATCGAGTACACGGCCGGCGGCTCGGGCCGCGGCGCACCGCACTTCTTCGAGGCACGGCTCGAGCAGGGCGTGCTCCGCGTGCCTGCGCCCGTGGGAGCATGAGCGATGCTCCTGCAACGCCTCAGCGAGTATCTGGATCGTCCAGGGGTCCCAGCGCCCCTGCCGCGACTGTACGGTCTGCAGCCGATCCGCTACATCATCGAGCTGGACGGCGCGGGGCGCAGGCTGGCGCCGCCGATCGACACAGCCGACCCCGCGTCGCCTGCCAGCCGACGGGGAACGCGCCGCCCGACACCCCTCGTCCAGCGCGCTTCGGCGATCAAGCCACTCCTCCTCGCCGACAACGCCGAGTACACGTTTGGCCTGGCACGGCCGGATTCGCGCGCCGACCGCGTGACGGCCTGCCATGCAGCGTACCTGGATCTCGTGCGAGCCTGCGAGGCGGCGACAGGCGCTGGTGCCGTCACCGCAGTTCGCTCATACCTTGAAGCGGGCGACGCCGGGCTGCCGGACGAGCTCGACCGGGGTGGCCTGCTCACCTTCCGCGTGGACGGCCAGATGGTCGTCGATCTGCGTGCGGTGCAGGCCTTCTGGGCTGACTACAACGATCCTGCGTCACGTAACGCCCCCGTCATGGAGTGCATCGTCTGTGGGCGGCGGCGCCCGGTGCTGGAACGCCTCCAGGCGAAGGTGAAAGGTGTGCCCGGCGGACAGACCTCCGGCACGAGCCTCATCTCGGCGAACAGCGAGGCCTTCGAGTCGTACGGCCAGCCGGCATCGCTCGTCGCGCCCACTTGCGCCGAGTGCGGCGAGCGCTTCACGCGGGCCATCAACGAGCTGCTCGCCGACCCCGAGCGGCGCGTCGTGCTGGGCGGCATGGCGTTCGTCGGCTGGACCCGCGAGCCGGTGGGGTTCTCCTTCACGAAATCCCTCACGCAGCCAACCGATGAGCTCGTCGCCGAACTGCTGCACTCGCTGCACCGTGGCGGACCGGCACCGGACGTGGACGCAGCCGCCTTCTACGGCCTCGTCCTGAGCGGCAGCGGCGGACGGGCCGTGGTACGCGACTGGATCGACACCACGGTCGGACAGGCGAAGCGCAGTCTGCTCGCCTGGTTCGCTCGCCAACGAGTCGTCGGCCCGTACGGGGAAGAGCCCAGACCGCTCGGCCTGTATGCACTTGCGGCGGCCACAGTGCGTGAGCCCCGCACTGACCTCGGCCCGGTGGTCCCACGCGCGCTGCTGCACGCGGCGCTGACGGGCGGCCCGGTGCCCTGGGACGTGCTCTATCAGGCCGTCCGGCGCAACCGCGCCGAGCAGACCGTCGACCGCGGGCGCGCCGCCCTCATCAAGCTCGTCCTGGCGAGCCAGGACGCCAACCTCCGGGAGGATGCGATGGTCGAACTGGACGTCGGACACCCCAGCCCCGCGTATCACTGCGGCAGGCTACTCGCCGTGCTGGAGGAGATCCAGCGCCAGGCACTGCCTGGCGTGAAGGCGACAATCGTCGACCGCTTCTTCGGCACGGCCTCGACTGCGCCGGCATCCGTGTTCGGGCGCCTGCTGCGCGGCGCACAACCACATCTCGCGAAGCTCGAACGTGATCGGGAGGGAGCGTACGTCGCGCTGCAGCACCGTCTGGAAGACGTGCAGGGCCAGATCCGTGCCTTTCCGCGCACCCTGACCCTGGAGGAGCAGGGCCTCTTCGCCCTGGGTTACTACCACCAGCGCGCCGCCGATCGGGCGGCCGCGCAGGCCGCCGCCGCACGCCGCCGCGGTGAAGCCGCTGTCACCGTCGATCCCGATACCACCGCAGAGGGGGAGAGCCAGTCATGACCAGCCCGCATCTCGACGTGGCACGCCGCCACGACTTCGTGCTCCTGTTCGATGTCACGGACGGCAATCCCAATGGCGATCCGGATGCCGGCAACCTGCCCCGTGTTGATCCCGAGACGATGCAGGGGCTCGTCACCGATGTCGCCCTGAAGCGCAAGGTGCGCGACTGGGTAGACGCAGCGCGCGGCGACCAAGGCCGCTTCAAGATCTACGTCCAGAGCAACGGCGCGGCGCTCAACACGCAGCACCAGCGCGCGTACGAGGCGCTCGGCCTGAAGTCCACCGGCGCGAAGCAGGCCGCCGGGGATGTCGATCGCGCCCGGGCCTGGATGTGCGCGAACTTCTACGATATCCGCATGTTCGGCGCGGTCATGACGACGGGCGTCAACTGCGGCCAGGTCCGGGGGCCGATCCAGCTTACCTTCGCCCGCTCCATCGACCCCGTCGTGCCGCTCGACGTGAGCATCACCCGGGTGGCCGTGACGCGCGAGGAAGACCAGGCGGTCGTCATATCCGACGAGGGCGGTGAGGGCAGGGGCGGCAAGCGCACGGAGATGGGCCGCAAGGCGCTCGTGCCCTACGGCCTCTACCTCAGCCATGGCTTCTTCAACCCGCACTTCGCGGCGCAGTCGGACGTGAGCGCCGAGGACCTCGACGTCTTCTGGCAGGCGCTCCAGCAGATGTGGGACCTCGACCGCTCCTCGGCTCGCGGGATGCTCGCCTGCCAGGGTCTGTACGTGTTCAGCCATGCGAGTCCCCTGGGGAACGCGCCGGCGCAGAGCCTCTTCGAACGCCTGCAGGTCACGCGGAAGCCGGACGTCGACGCGCCGCGCTCGATTGCCGACTACGTGATCGACGTGCGCGAGGATGGACTGCCCGAAGGCGTGACGCTCACGCAGCTCGTGCACTGATCCACCGCCCGTGGACGCAACAGGGAGCGCGGAGGTCGAGGTCCCGATCTCCGCGCTCGAGCATTGGAGCTACTGTCCGCGCCAGTGCGGCCTCATCCACGTCGAACAGACGTTCGAGGAGAACTTGTACACCATCCGCGGACGGCTTGCGCACGAGCGGGTGGACGCAGGGGAAGCCACCACGGAAGCGCAGGGAGTGCGGGTGCTTCGGGCGGTCACCCTGTGGTCGGAGCGGCTCGGACTCCGCGGCAAGGCCGACCTCGTCGAGATGCGCGCCGACGGCCCGTACCCGGTCGAGTACAAGGTCGGGCGGCGCCGTGGGCCGCATGCCGACCTCCAGCTCTGCGCGCAGGCGCTCTGCCTCGAAGAGATGCTCGGGGAGCCCGTGCCGCGAGGCGCCTTGTACTACGGCGCCACGCGCCGGCGCCACGAGGTGATGTTCGATCCGTCGCTGCGGGATCGTACCCTGGCAGCCATCGATGGGGTCCGCGCGATGCTGGTGACGCAAGCGCTACCCGCTGCCGTGAACGACCGGCGGTGTCCGAAGTGCTCTCTCCTGGACAGCTGCCTGCCGGCCGTCATCACGGCGCGCGACCGGCTGCGCGGTCTGCAGGGGTCGCTGTTTCGTCCCCTGGAGCTCGTCGACCCCGATGCGTGAACTCCTGAACGTGCTGTACGTGCTGACGCAGGGGGCCGTCCTGCACGTCGAGCACGACACCGTGCGCGTCGAGGTTGAGCACGAAACGCGCTTTCGCGCGCCGCTGTTGCGATTGAGCGGCATCGTCGTCTTCGGACGGGTGACGCTCACGCCCTTCGTCATTCAGCGCTGTGCCGAAGACGGGCGGAGCCTGGTCTGGCTCGACGAGCGCGGGCGCTTCATGGCGCGCGTGCAGGGTCGCACCCGGGGCAACGTCCTCCTGCGTCGTGCCCAGCATCTCGCGCTGTCGGATCCTGCGCGATCGGCGGCCATAGCCCGACAGATCGTGGCAGCCAAGATCCAAAACACCCGACAGATCGTGCTGCGCGCAGCTCGCGAGGCGTCGGCTCAGCCTGACCGCGCCGCGCTCGACGAAACGGCCGAGCGGCTCGCTGCGATCCTCACACGACTGCGGGGTGAGGGGGAGATCGATCGGATCCGGGGCGCGGAAGGCGAGGCAGCGCGGGCGTACTTCGGCGTCTTCGGGGCAATGGTACGGGTCGATCGCTCGCTCTTCGCGCCGGACGGGCGCACCCGGCGTCCGCCGCGAGACCGCGCCAATGCGGTCCTGTCATTCCTGTATGCGCTCGTGCGCGCCGAGTGCGACGCCGCGCTGGAAGGGGTGGGGCTCGACCCGCAGGTCGGCTACCTGCATGCGCTGCGGCCCGGTCGTCCGGCGCTGGCGCTCGACCTCATGGAGGAACTGCGCCCCGTTCTGGCGGACCGGCTCGCGCTGACGCTTTTCAACCGCCGCCAACTACAGGCGTCTGACTTCGACATCGGGCCCGGCGGCGCAGTGTCGCTGGCCGACGCCGGGCGCCGGACGGTCATCGCCGCGTACCAGCGACGCAAGGAGGAGGAAGTGCAGCATCGGGTCTTGCGACAGAAAACGCCGCTCGGTCTGGTGCCGCACGTGCAGGCTCGTCTCCTCGCCCGGCACCTGCGCGGCGACCTGCCCGACTACCCGCCCTTCCTGTATCGCTGAGGTAGACCGATGGAGGTCCTCGTCGCCTACGATGTGGCGACCGACAGTGCGGCCGGACGGCGACGGTTGCGCCGGGTGGCCAAAGTCTGCGAGGCACACGGTCAGCGCGTCCAGAAGTCCGTCTTTGAGTGCATCCTCGATGAGGTGCAGCTCGAACTGCTGATCCACCGCCTCCGGCGCGAGATCGCCCCCGAGGAAGACAGCCTGCGCATCTACCGACTGCTCGAGCCGAGGGAGCGGTACACGCAGGCACTCGGGGTGACGTTGCTGCACGATCTCCGTGATCCGCTCGTGCTGTGACACGCGGTGCGCGAACCTGGAGTGGTGGTTGGCCGAGCCGTGGGTCCGCGCAGGAACGTCGTCTGCCTCAGTCGATCAGACCGTTGGAGGAGGTGAGAAGCTGCGTCTGGGTCCACGTATCCCAACAGAATGACCCAGCCTGAACGTCAAGACCTGCTCTTTCCGGCCCCTGAGAGGCGGATCTGACCACGATGATGCCCCTGCACCCGGTCATCGCGCCGGGTGAGGATTGAAACTCAGGGATCCGGCTGCGGATCACCTGGGCACCGAACCTGCACCCGGTCATCGCGCCGGGTGAGGATTGAAACTGTCGGAGCATGTCCTCCAGGTCGAACACGACCTTCGGGCCTGCACCCGGTCATCGCGCCGGGTGAGGATTGAAACTCGTTCGTCTGCATAACCATATTATGAACATCTGTAGCCCTGCACCCGGTCATCGCGCCGGGTGAGGATAGAAAACCGACAAGCGGCTCCCCAACGACAACGACGGCACGACCTGGACCCCGT
>JBJKRK010000008.1:0-13059 GCA_046704705.1 Candidatus Limnocylindrales bacterium
GCACTGGACGAGGGCGGCGCGGCACGCGTCAGCTCCGCGGGCGCTGCACGCCGGCGGGGGTCGTGCCCGGGTCCGGCCGTCGTGGCCGTTCGCGGCGCAGGACCGTCTCGCGTCGGTCCGCCCCCACACTGACGATGGAGATCGGCACACCGGCGAGCGTCTCCAGCGCCTCGACGTACCTGCGCGCCGCCGGGGGCAGGCCGTCGAGGGTGCGCACCGCACCCAGCGGCTCGTCCCAGCCGGGGAAGGTCTCGTACACGGCTTCGGCGCGCGCAAGGAGGTCGGCCGTGGCCGGCCACGCTTCCACGCGCTGCCCGTCGATCCGGTACGCGACGCAGAGCCGCAGTTCCGGGACGCCGGAGAGCACGTCGAGCTTGTTGAGCATGATGCTGCTCACGCTGTTCACGGCGACGGCATGGCGCAGCGGGACCGCGTCGAACCAGCCGCAGCGCCGCCGGCGCCCGGTCGTGGTCCCGAACTCGTGACCGCGCTCCAGCAGGTGGGCACCGGTCGCGTCGTCCAGCTCGGTCGGAAACGGCCCCGATCCGACGCGCGTGGAGTACGCCTTCATGACGCCGATGACTTCGTCCACCTGAAGCGGACCGATCCCGCCACCGGTGCACGCGCCGCCGGCGACCGGGTTGGAGCTCGTGACGTACGGATACGTCCCGTGGTCCAGGTCGAGCAGCGTCCCCTGCGCACCCTCGAACAGGATGTGCTTGCCAGCCCTGAGGGCTTCCTGGACGAGCGGCGTCGTGTCCGTGATCTGCGGAGCCAGTCGCTCACCCCAGCCGACGGCCTGCGAGATCAACGCGTCGAGGTCGAACGGCGCGAGGCCGTGCGTGCGCTCGAGCACCGCGTTCTTCTCCGGCAGCACGCGGCCAAGTTTCCGCGCAAGGTCCGTCGGGTCGAGCAGGTCGATCATCCGAACGCCCACCCGCCAGGCCCGATCGGCGTACGCGGGTCCGATCCCGCGGTGCGTCGTGCCGATCTCGTCACCGGCGAGGCGCGCCTCCATCGCCCCGTCGAGGGCGACGTGGTACGGCATGATCACGTGGGCCGCACCGGAGACGCGGATGCGACCGGTCTCGATCCCTCGGGACGCCAGCATCTCCATCTCGTCGAGCAGCGTGGCCGGGTTCACCACGACCCCGTTGCCGATCACCGGGATGATGTGCGGGTACAGAACCCCGCTCGGGACCAGGTGCAGCTTGAAGACCTCGCCGTCGAGCACGATGGTGTGCCCCGCGTTGTCGCCGCCCTGGTAGCGCACGACGAGATCCACGCTCTCGGCGAGCAGGTCGGTGGTCTTGCCCTTGCCCTCGTCGCCCCACTGCAGCCCGACGACCACGGTTGCCGGCACGTCAGCTGCCCCTCGAATCACGCAGGCCCCGGGCCTTCCGGGCCGGGACCTGGCTAGACTGCTCCCCTTGCCGGCGGGCCACCGACCGGCGAGTCGTCTTCACGAGGGCGTACCGGGCCGAACGCACCGGCCGCGCCCAGGCTCGAGCAACGGCTCCTCCACGCGGAACGCGGGCATCCCCGCAGGTTTCGCTTGCGGCTGCAGTATAGCGGGCGGGGGCGAGACGCCGGGGAGCCATGCCTGGATGACGGGGCAGCGGCGGTCCCGGATCGGCCGGACGCCGATCGGCCGACGCATTGGTAAGCTAAAGCAAACACAACCGACTCTCTGTCCGATTCTCAACGCCGACGGGGCATGGTACGGGGGTATCTCGCAGCACACCCCGGTTCCCCAGGTGTGGAGGATCCCCGGCCGGGGTCGACCGGGAGGACCGACGCAGGGTCGCGGGTGGTGTGGCGAGGTCGGTATCGGTCGCGGCAACGCCGCCATCGATCACCTGCCTCCAGGCGCCGCCGGCTCCGCGGTCCGGCATGCGAGCGAATATCAACGCCGACGGCCCCGAGCGGGCCGGGTGCACCGTAGTAGCGGAGGGCCCGTGTCAACGCGCCGCGCACGATTCGCGCTCACGTTCATCGCCGTGACATCCCTGCTCGCCTTCCCACTGCCGAGCTTCGCGGCGAGCGGGCCGCAGGTGAGCGTCCCCTATCCCGCCGTGGTGATCCAGCCGGGGGAGGTCTCCGACTTCAACGTCACCATCACGACGCCGTCGCCTGAGCGCGTCGCTCTCGCCGTCACGCAGGCGCCCAAGGGGTGGACGACCACGCTGCGCGGCTCGGGCTTCGTCATCGATGCCGTCGAGGCGCAGCCCACCAATCCTCCGACCGTCACGCTCGAGGTCCAGCCGCCCGCGACCGTCTCCGAGGGCACGTATCAGGTGGTCCTGACCGCGACCAGCCCGTCAGGGACCACGACCCTGCCGCTGCAGCTTCGCGTCTCGCACACGGCGAGCGGCAACGTCACGCTGACTTCCCAGTACCCGTCGCTCAAGGGCGCGGCGACAGCGAGTTTCAGCTTCGGCCTGACGCTCACGAACAACCTGCCGCAGAAGGCGACCTTCAACCTGACGTCGACTGCGCCGGCGGGCTGGACGGTGAACGTGTACCCGACCAGCAACACGCAGGCCTCCACCGCCGATGTTTCGGCGGGCGGCACCTCCGACATCACGGCGAGCGTCAGCCCCCCGAGCAGCGTGACGGCGGGCACGTACCACATCCAGGTGACCGCCAGCAGCGGAAGCGCGAGCGCGTCCGCGCCGCTCACGGTCGACATCACGGGCACGTACTCGATGACGTTCGGACCGCCTTCCGGCCAGCCGCTCAACGCGAGCGTGACGGCCGGCGGGTCCGGCAGCATGAACCTGGTGGTGCAGAACACCGGCTCCGCACCGCTCGACAGCATCTCGCTCACGTCGAGCCCGCCGAGCGGCTGGAAGGTCACGTTCAACCCATCGAGCATCGCGCAGCTCCAGCCCAACGCCTCGACCAACGTGACCGCGACCATCACGCCCGCGAGCGACGCGATCGCCGGCGACTACGACGTCTCGATGAGCGCGAACTCCACCAACGCGAACCAGACGATCGACGTCCGCACGACGGTGAACACCTCGCCGATCGGGGGCCTGGTCGGCCTCGCGGTGATCGTCATCGCCCTCGGCGGCCTGGCCATCGTCTTCCGGCGCTACGGGCGCCGCTAGTCCGGCTGCCATGCCTTCCACCGCCACGGAGCCGCTGATCAGGACGCGCCAGCTCACCAAGCGGTACGGCACGTTCACCGCGGTCGACAGACTGAACCTGGAGGTTCGTCGCGGGGAGATCTTCGGTCTGCTCGGGCCCAACGGCGCCGGCAAGACCACCACGGTGCTCATGCTGCTCGGGTTGACCGAGCCGTCCGGCGGGAGCGCGACCATCGTCGGGCTCGACCCGCAGCGCAATCCACTGGAGATCAAGCGCCACGTCGGCTACCTCCCGGACAACGTCGGCTTCTACGACGGGATGACGGGGCGCGAGAACCTCCGCTTCACGGCCCGGCTCAACCGGCTCGATCCCCGTGCCGCGGAAGACCGCATCGCCGAGCTGCTCGGGCGGGTGGGCCTGTCCGACGCCGCGGACAAGCGGGTCGAAACGTACTCGCGCGGCATGCTCCAGCGCCTGGGCATCGCCGACACCCTGGTCAAGGACCCGCAGATCGTCATCCTCGACGAGCCCACGATCGGGATCGACCCCGCGGGCATCGTCGAGGTCGTCGCGCTCGTGCGGAGCCTTGCGGTCGAGCGCGGCACGACCGTCCTGCTTTCGAGCCACCAGCTGCACCAAGTGCAGCGCATCTGCGATCGCGTCGGGATCTTCGTCTCGGGCAGGCTCGTCGCCCAGGGACGCATGGCCGAGCTTGCGGATCGGCTCGGGGGCGGCCCGGTCACGATCGAGGTGGGCCTGGACGGAAGCGCATCGGCGGTCGAGCGGGCACTCCGTTCGGTGCCGGGGGTCCAGCAGGTGCAGCGTGACGACCGGGAGCCTTCGGTCTGGCTCGTCACCTCTGAGCGCGACGTCCGCGAACGCCTCGTGCGCGACCTGGTCGGCGCTGGGCTGGCGGTGCTCCACGTGCGCCGGCGGGGCGACGAGCTCGACGACATCTACCAGCGCTACTTCGCCCGCGAGGAGGCCCGCAGTGGCGCAGCCTGACCGACCCGACCAGCGGCGCCCACCCAAGCTCCGACTCGCCCGGCGCCGCGGCGACGCCCGGCGTCCCTCGGAGCGTCCGACGCCACTCCAGGGCACACCGACGCCAGGCAGCACGCCCGCGCCGGACCGCGCGCCGGCGGCTGGCAACGGGACCGCGCCAGACAGCGCGCCGACCACCGGCGGCACACCGACTCCAGAGAGCGCGCCGACGCAGGAGACCACGGGGCGACGGGCCGCGCGGCATGGACAGGCCGATCCGGGAGACGAACCATCGCGGCAATCCCGACCGAAGGAATCCCATGGGGGGACGCCCGAGACGGACATGCAGGCGCCCTTCGGCAACGACGGGTGGCGCATCATCGCGGCCAAGGAGTTCGCCGATCACATCCTCAGCGTCCGGTTCCTCGTGCTGCTGCTGCTGGTGGGGATCTCCACGGTCGCCGCTGTGTACACGGCCGCGAACGGCATCAGCAGCCAGGCGTCACAGGCGAGCGGCACTCCGGCGCTCTTCCTGCTGCTCTTCACCGCGGCACCCCAGCAGCTGCCGCCCTTCTACATCCTGATCGGCTTCCTCACGCCGCTGCTCGGCATCGCGTTCGGGTTCGACGCCGTGAACGGCGAGCGGGCCGAGCGAACGCTGCCCCGCCTGATGTCCCAGCCGATCCACCGTGATGACGTGATCAACGGCAAGTTCGTCGCGGGCCTGGGTGTCATCGCCCTGATCCTCTCGAGCATCACGCTGCTCGTGGCGGGGATCGGCATGGTCCGCCTCGGCATCGTCCCATCGCCCGAGGACGTCACACGGATCATCCTGTGGGTGATCGTGGCCACCCTGTACGTCGGGTTCTGGCTCGCCTTCTCGATCCTCTGCTCGATCCTGGTCCGCCGGGCCGCGACGTCCGCGCTCGCCGCGATCGCCGTGTGGCTCGTGCTGACGTTGTTCGCGACGCTGCTCGTGGGCATCGTGGTCGACGCGGTCGCGCCGCTGCCCGCCCAGCCGACGCTCGCACAGGCTGTGAACAATGCCCAGCTGCAGGTGCTGCTTTCCAGCCTCTCCCCCGGAACCCTGTACAACGCGGTGACTGCGGTGCTGCTCGATCCCACTGTGCGTTCGGTCGGGATCGTGCTGCCCAGTCAGACGAGTCAGGCGGTGCCCTCGATCCTGCCGGTCGACCAGAGTCTGCTGGTCGCCTGGCCGCAGCTCGTGGCGCTCGTCGCGCTCACGGTCATCTGCTTCGCCCTCGCGTACGCGTTCTTCATGCGCCAGGAGGTCCGCGCCTGAATCGGCCCGGGCTGCGCCACAAGCTCCGCCCCTGATCGGCCCGGCCTGCGCCACAAGCTCCGCGCTTGAGTTCCCGGCCACCGGGACCGGGACGGGATTCCGCTTCGTCCCGTCGGACGAGCTCGTCGGATGGGCCGCGAGGTTGACGGTCGGGCACGGTGCTTTGTAGACTCGGTGCAACTGAATAGCCTTATCGCGAGTGGTGGAGGGACCGGCCCGATGAAGCCCGACAACCAGCCCCGCCGCAGGGCGGCGAGGGCCAGGTGCCAAATCCGGGCAGGACCTCCTGCGAGATAAGGGACGAGCAAGACGACCCTTCCGCAAGAGGAAGGGTCTGTTGATTCGAGGCCCTCCCCCGTCGCCCGACACCACTCGATCCCTGCCGGGACGGTCCCGGCACGACGGCGAGGTCGCCGAGGAGGACTCGATCAAGTGTCCCGCGTCTCTGGTCTGCGCTGCCGCAACTGCGCGGCCACCTATCCGACCAGCCCCGTGTACGTCTGTGCCCGCTGTTTCGGGCCGCTCGAGGTCGTGTACGACGAAGCCGCCATCGCCGCGAACCTCAGTCGACGCGTCATCGAGGCACGTCCGTCCGGGATCTGGCGGTACCTGGAGCTCCTGCCGGTCGAGTCCCGCCCTGCGCGGGGCCTACCGGTCGGCTCCACCCCGCTGCAGCGCGCGGATCGCCTCGCCGACGCGCTCGGCGTGGAGCGACTCTGGCTCAAGAACGACTCGCTCAACCCCACCCTCTCCTTCAAGGACCGTGTCGTGGCGGTTGCCGCTGCCCGGGCCGTCGAGTTCGGCTTCGACACCCTCGCCTGCGCCTCCACAGGCAACCTCGCCGGGGCCGTCGCGGGCGCAGCGGCTTCGCTGGGGCTGCGGAGCTATGTCTTCGTCCCCGCCGACATCGAGCCGGCCAAGATCAAACAGGCCCTGGCGCTCGGGGCCACACTCGTCCCCGTGGACGGCACGTACGATCAGATCAACCGCCTCTCCGTGGAGGTCGCCGATGAGCTCGGCTGGGCCTTCGTGAACGTCAACCTGCGCCCGTACTACGCGGAGGGCTCGAAGACGCTCGCGTACGAGGTCGCCGAGCAACTGGGCTGGCGCCTGCCCGACGTGCTCGTTGCCCCGATCGCCTCCGGGTCGCTCTACACGAAGGTGTCGCGGGGCTTCGACGAGCTGGTCCGGTACGGCCTGGTCGAGCCGCGGGAAGTCCGTTTCGTCGGCGCCCAGCCCGCCGGGTGCGCGCCGGTCGCGGACGGGTACGCCTCTGGGAGCGAGCGGCCGCTTCCGGTCCGGTCGCCGCGGACGATCGTGAAGAGTCTGGCCATCGGCGATCCGGCTGACGGCGCCTACGCGATCCGGCAGGCGCACGCGACAGGTGGGTCGATCGAGGCCGTGCCGGACCTCGCAACCTCTGCCGCGATGCGCCAGGTAGCCACGCTCGAGGGAGTCTTCACGGAGACCGCGGGCGGCTGCGCGGTGGCCGCGCTGGCGCAGGCGCGGGCACGCGGCGTCGTGCGACCGGAGGACGAGGTCGTCGTCCTGCTCACGGGAAATGGCCTCAAGACGCCCGAGGCGATCGCAGATCCGCGGCAGGACCGCCTCTTCGAGGGCGACGAGATCGCGGCCGCGGCGCGGATCCCGGCGACCTGGGACGCCTTCGAGGCGTGGCTCGGGTCGCGGGACGAGGATGTGGCCGTACCGGCCTGACGGCTTTCGACTCTCGAACGTCGGCCGGCCGCGGCCACTCGTCGACGGCGCGGCAGTACCTGCCGCAGCCCGCCCGACACTCGACGGCGTCAGTCAGCGGTCGCCGCTCACGGCGCGGGGTGCGCCAGGCTCCGAAGTCGGCGCCGGAGCCGAGAGCTGGGCGGCGAGGGACTGTGGCTCGGTGACGGGCTGGCGGCAGGCGAAGCTACGGCACACGAATGCTGTGGGCCGACCGTTGAGCGCAAACCGGCTCTGCAGCAGCTCGATGCGGCTCGTCCGGGGGCGTGGGGACACGGCAATCGCCCGGCGCGGTGGGTGCAGCCGCACGGCCACCTTGACCAGCGCGAGCGTCGCGGGATCCGCCGGATCCCCGATGATGGCGATCTCATCGATCCCCTCGACAGCCGCCTCGAGCGCGGTGAGCCAGTGCCCGAATCCCGTCGGCCAGCGCCCGAGGTACGGAAGCGCGCAGCGCAGCGCGGCGTCGGCGGCCTCCTCATGGCGCGTCTCGCCCGTCAGCGCCGCCAGACGCTGCAACACGGTCGCCGCCATCGCGTTCCCGGAGGGAAGCGCACCATCCTCGAGCCGCTTCGGCCTCGTCAGCGGCGCCTCCTGGTCGTCTGCAACGTCGTAGAAGCCTCCGTGTGAATCGGAGAAGTGGGTCAGCACCTCATCCATGAGTTCCCGGGCGGCGACGAACCAGCGCTCGTCGAACGTGGCCTCGTACAGCGCGAGCAGGCCGTCGGCAAGGTGTGTGTAATCGTCCAGGAACCCGCCCACCGACGTCCGGCCCGCCCGCCACGAGTGCCACAACCGTCCATCTCGGGTCCGCAGGTTGGCGAGCAGGAAGTCCGCGAGGCGCCCGGCGACCCGCAGATCCCGCGTCCGACCCGGCAGCAGCGCCGCCTCCGCGAACGCGGCGAGTGCCAGGCCATTCCACGCCACGACGACCTTGTCGTCACGCTCGGGTTGGGGGTGACCCGACCGCGCCGCGAGCAGGACGGCCTTCGCGCCCGTGAGGCGCCTCTCCACCTCGTCGGGCGTGATCCCGAACCGCCCGGATAGTTCCACCGTATCTGCGGCACGCACGAGGATCGAGCGGCCCTCCCAGTTGCCCTGCCTGCTCACGCCGAACGCGGCCACCGCCAGGGGCGCCGCCTCTCCGAGTTCGGCGACGAGCTCGTCCTGCGTCCACGTGTAGGTCGCACCCTCGACGCCGCCCGCGTCGGCATCCTGGCTGGAGGCGAGCCCACCGTCGGGAAGCGTCATCTCGCGCTGCAGGTAGTCGAGCGTGTCGATGACGACGTCGCGGTAGCGCGTGTTCCCGGTCAGGCGATACGCCCGCAGGTAGGTCCGGGCGAGCTGTGCGTTGTCGTACAGCATCTTCTCGAAGTGCGGCACGAGCCAGGCCGCGTCGGTGGCGTAGCGGTGGAACCCGCCGCCGACTTGATCGTGGATGCCGCCGGCCGCCATCTGGTCGAGAGTCAGGAGCGCCATCCTGCGAGCAGCGTCGTAGTCTCCGGTCGCGCTCCGGCCGAGCAGGAAGTCGATGACGGCAGCCTGGGGAAACTTCGGCGCTCCGCCCCAGCCGCCATGCATGGGATCGTGACTCGACCGCAGCGTGGCGACAGCCTCCTCGAGCGCCGCGGCACCGAGCGACGTCGCGGCGCCCTGACGACCCGCGGCGGCGCTGTCTTCGGACTGCGCCGTGGCCCGGATCGCCTCGGCCAGTCGAGTACCGCTGGCTTCCAGGTCAGGGCGCCGATCACGCCACGCTGCGACAACAGCGTCGAGCACGTCCAGAAAGGCCGGCAGGCCGTGCCGGCGCTGGGGTGGGAAGTAGGTGCCCCCGAAGAACGGCCGTCCGTCGGGAGTGAGGAACACACTCATCGGCCAGCCCCCCGAGCCGGTCATCGCCTGGACTGCCTGCATGTACACGGCGTCGAGATCCGGGCGCTCTTCGCGATCGACCTTGATCGCCACGAAGTGCTGGTTCAGGAACGCGGCCGTCCGTTCGTCCTCGAAGGACTCGCGCTCCATCACGTGGCACCAGTGGCATGCCGCGTAGCCGATCGAGAGGAAGATCGGCCGGTCCCCGGACCGTGCGCGTTCAAGCGCCTCCGGCCCCCAGGGATACCAGTCGACCGGATTGTGGGCGTGCTGCAGGAGGTAGGGGCTCGTCTCGCCCGCGAGCCGGTTGGCAGGCATACCGCTCGCATGCTACCCCCTCACGCTCGCCGGACTCCAGCGAGGCCGGATGTCGTGCAAGGATCGATGACGTGCGGGGCCCTGACGGCCTGACCCGGCAGGCGGGCGCGTGAGGGGGGGACCGCGCCCGCCCGACCGGCGAGGAGGCACACGTGCGGCTGGCGGCGGGCGTACCTGCGTGCGGGCGGCGGGGAGTTCACTCGCGAGGAGCTGGCGGCGGGCTACCTGCGTGCGGCCGGCGAGCAGCCGGCCTTGAGTTCACCCGTATGCGGCCGGCGAGCGGCCGGCGACGAGTTCACCCGCGAGCGGCCGGCGGCGAGTTCACCTGCGAGCGGGCGGCAGGTGGTCTGCCCCGGGGAGCTGCCGGTTATGCGCTGACTTCCTCCGCCGACGACTCGACGGAGCCTTCGAGCGTGTCCGCACCGATCCCCAGAGCGTCCGCCTGTGCCTCCAGCGCATCGGCTGCCGAGTCCGCCGCGTAATCCTTCTTGCGCCGGCCCGAGAGCATCTCGACCGAGCTGGCGACGATCTCGGTCTTCCAGTGCCGCAGGTTCTTGTCGTCTTCCCACTGCCGCGTCTGCAGGCGGCCCTCGACCGCCACCAACTGGCCCTTGGTGAGGTACTGAGAACAGATTTCGGCGAGGCGCTCCCAGGTCACCACGCTGTGGTACTCGGCACGCTCGGCGCCGCCTCGATAGTCGTTCGTCGCAATGTTGAACTGGGTCACGGCTTTCCCGTTCGCGAGAGACCGCATCTCCGGGTCCCTCGTCAGCCGGCCGGTGAGCAGCACGCGGTTCATCGATGATCCTCCCGGAGCGACCTGGCGGCCACTCCCTGCGTGAAGGGCGGGACGGCGGATCGAACCGGCGGGTGTGGCGCTCGGGGTCACGAACGGACGACGACGTGGCCGGCTCCGCTGGCGTGTGCCACGGAAAGCCGCCGGCGACCTCGCGCCGCCCGTGTGCTCCGACCGTCTGCGGACAACGTACCGGGCGACGCTCGACGGAGAATTGGCTGCCAGTTGCGCTGCGGAGCGCGTACCGACACCCTACCATCGGCGTCGTCAGGCCCGGCCGGGGTGGATGTTGTGGACGACCGCACCGCGAGGACGGTCCGTCGGGAGGTCGCGTGTCAGTTCGCCGTACTTCAATTGCGCCGGTCTGGCGACGCCTCGGGCTGCTCCAGCAGGTCGACTTCCGGCGTCTCTGGGTTGGTGAGACGATCAGCCAGTTCGGTTCGCAGATCAGCCTGCTGGCGATCCCGTACATCGCGACCGTGCTGCTGCATGCTTCGCCGTTCGAAGTGGCGCTCCTCGGGGCCCTGGAGTTCCTGCCGTTCCTGCTCTTCACGCTTCCGGCCGGCGCCTGGCTGGATCGGATGCGGCGACGTCCGGTGATGATCTCGGGCGACCTGATGCGCCTGGTCGCGTTGGGAACGATCCCTGCCGCGTGGGAGCTCGGCGCCCTGACCATCTGGCAGCTGTACGTGGTCGGCTTCGTCGCCGGCCTCGCGACCGTGTTCTTCGACGTTGCCTATCAATCGTACCTGCCGGTACTCGTGGAGCGGCGCGACCTCGTGGAGGGCAACG
Source organism: Candidatus Limnocylindrales bacterium (assembly GCA_046704705.1). Classification (GTDB taxonomy): domain Bacteria; phylum Chloroflexota; class Limnocylindria; order Limnocylindrales; family CSP1-4; genus JBJKRK01. Next base: position 10,896 of record JBJKRK010000008.1, read on the forward strand.
GCAAGCTCCAGGCAAGCGAGGCGGCGGCGCAGGTCGTCGGGCCGGGCCTGGGCGGTGGATTGATCAGCCTCGTCGGCGCCCCCCTCGCCGTCATCGCGGACGCGCTCAGCTACCTGGCCTCGGCGGTGTATGTCTGGCGGATTCGAAAGGAGGAGCCGCACCCGGAGGCGGACCGGCGCGCGGCGGGGCTGGATCGCGAGCCGCTGCGCAGGCAGATCGGCGAGGGCCTTCGCTTCGTCCTGGGCAACCCGCATCTGCGGGCGATCGCCGGGGCCACATCGTCGTCGAACCTCTTCAGCAACATGATTTTCGCGATCCTGCCCGTCTACCTGTATCGCGAACTCGGACTGAGCGCGGCAACGGCAGGCGTCATCTTCGGGCTGGGCGCCCTGGGCACGCTGCTCGGGGCCCTCGTGGCCAGCCAGATCGCGCGGCGTGTCGGCCTGGGGGCCACGATCATCGCCTCGATCGCGCTCGACGGCCCGGCCTGGCTCCTGATGCCCGCCGCGCCCCACGACACCCCCATCCCCTGGTTGGTCGCGTCGGTCGCCCTGGTCGGCTTCGGGGGCGTGGTCTATAACATCAACCAGGTGAGCTTCCGGCAGGCGATCTGCCCGATCGCGATCCAGGGCCGGATGAACGCCACGATGCGGTTCCTCGTGTGGGGGACGATGCCGATCGGCTCGATCCTCGGCGGCATCGTGGCGAGCGTCGTCGGCGTGCACAACGCGATCTGGATCGGCGCTATCGGCTCGTGTCTGCCGTTTCTATCCGTCCTGTTCTCTCCGGTGCGCGCTCTGCGCACGATGCCGGAGCCGGTCGTTGAGGGCGGTGCTGCGACTGTCGCAACCGACTGAATGTGGGAACGGCCGAACGGAGCTGGGCCGCATAGAGGGCCGATCGGGGCAGCGACGGCTGGTCCACGGTGCCGGGAATCGACCCGATCGCAACGAGTTGCCCCTGCTGACCGGGACGAATCCGTCGGCCGCGCGGGACGAACCCGTCGGCCGCGCGGGACGAATCCGTCGGCCGCGCGGGCCGCCGTGCATCGCCGCCCGCGACGAATTCCTGACCGCCGGCGACGAGCTGCCTGGCATCGCCGCCCGCGACGAATTCCTGACCGCCGGCGACGAGCTGCCTGGCCGCGCAGGTCGCCGTGCATCGCCGCCCGGACGAGACGCGTCGCATGGCGGCGCGGGACGAATTCCCCGGTCGCGCGACAGGATGGTCCGCTCTCCCGGCCCGGCGTGAATCGGGCCATCTGCGTGGACGGCCCTCCGGGGTAAGTGTTCACAGAGAATGAGCGCTCGGCCAACGAGCTTGCGGTGGGCACGTGGCGGCCGACGTTCGCCACGGACGGGTGAACCTGCCGGGGCCAACGAGCTTGCGGTGGGCACGTGGCGGCCGACGTTCGCCACGGGCGGGTGAACCTGCCGGCGCCAGTTCGCGGTGCGCACGCGGCCGGCCGACGTTCGCCACGGACGAACAAAACGTGCCCCGTGGCGGTGCACTCCGCCCGGGCGTCCCTGATTCGAGCCCGCAACCAGGATGCGCGGGCCCGTTGACGTCAGTTGCCGTTCGATGTCGGCGGCCGTAGCAGCCCGGGCCGCGCTCCCGGGGCCTGGAAAGCATCGACATGCGCCGCGAGGAGCTGTTCGAAAGCCCGAAACGGCCCGTTTGTTCGCTCACGGCGAACATCGAGCGGCGGCGGCCCATACGAGAACGGCCGGTGGGGTATCGCCAGCACCCGGCGGGCCGCAACAGCGCGGGTGCAATGCCAGCACGGCCCAGGGCTTCCGTTATCTCTCGGTCTTCCGAAACAGCTCGCGGCGGGCAAGTCCTGTCTCGGCGGCCACCTGGCGTGCCGCCGATGAGCGACTGAGACCCGACCGGACGAGCTCGTCGACCCGCACGCGTGCAGTCACCAGAGAGGCTGCCCGTTCAGCCGGCATGCCCGACGGCCCCGGCCCTGCGGCTGTCGGCGCAGCCGCGGTGTCGGGGTAGATGCGTCGTGGCGTCGGCACGACGCACCCGGACCCGCGGGCCAAGCTGCCCGCGGCGCCGACACGCCCGGCCAAGTCACCCACAGCTCCGACGCGTTCGGCCAAGCTGCCCGCGGTGCCGACGCGCCCGGACCCGCGGGCCAAGCTGCCCGCGGCGCCGA
>JBJKRK010000009.1:0-5420 GCA_046704705.1 Candidatus Limnocylindrales bacterium
GGCATGATGGCCGTCGCCGACGCGCGGGCGGCGTGACCGCCTTCGCCGACGCCCGGGCGGCATGATGGCCGTCGCCGACGCGCGGGCGGCGTGACCGCCGTCGCCGGCGCGCGGGCGGGCCCAGATACGCCTTCGGGTCAATCGGGCCAGGCTGGGTACCATGGGGGCATGGACCACCGGCTCACTCTCATGACCGTCCATGCGCACCCCGATGACGAGTCCATCACGACGGGCGGTGTGATGGCCCGCTACGCGGCCGAGGGGGTTCGCGTCGTGTGCGTCACGTGCACCGGGGGCGAGAACGGCGACATCTTCGTGAAGGAGCTCGACACCCCGGAGAACCGCGCGCGCCTCCCCGAGATCCGGGTCGAGGAGCTCCGTCGCGCGCTGGCGCGGCTGGGCCCGATCGAGCACCGCTGGCTGGGGTACCGGGACTCCGGGATGATGGGCACGCCGGAGAACGACGATCCACGGGCTTTCTGGCAGGCGAACGCGAGCGAGGCGATCGGCCGGCTCGTGCGGCTGGTGCGCGAGCTACAGCCGGACGTCGTGGTGAGCTACAACGACTTCGGCGGGTACGGCCACCCCGACCACATCCGCACCGCGGAGATCGCGAAGGGCGCATTCGCCCGCGCGGGAGATCCGGCCGCGTACCCGGAACAGCTCGACGAGCAGGACGTCCCGGGGCCGTGGGCGCCCGCGAAGCTGTACGAAGTCGTCTTCGATATCGAGCGACGCGAGCAGATGAACCGCCTGCTCCAGGAGCGCGGCATCCGGACAGGGTGGGCACCGAACCCGGACGAGACAGAGGAGCAGCGTCGGGAACGAGAGAAGTGGCTGGCGCAGATGCTCTCCCATGTCGGGCCGATCACCACCAGCGTGGATGTCTCCGACTGGCTGGAGGCGAAGCACGCGGCGCTCGAGGAACACGTCACGCAGCTGCCGCCGGACAACCCCTTCGTGGCGCTGTCGGCCGAGGACTGGCGGGCCGTCGCGCCGGCGGAGGTCTTCACCCTCCGCGAGTCCCGCATCGGGGTGCGGATCCCGGAGGACGACCTCTTCGCGGGTCTGCGCCCCGGCTGAACCGCCTTCCCGGCCGCGGGGCCGGCTGCGCACTCGCGGGGTTACCTTCCCGCCCGCAGGGCCGGCTGCGCGCTCGCGGGGTTACCTTCCCGGCCGCAGGGCCGGCTTCGCGCTCGCGGGGCTACCCCGCGTGCCTCTGCCCACCGTCACCGTGCGGGTCCTCGCCGACCACCGCGCGCGGACCGGGCGGTGTCGCCGCCACTGACCGGGACGGCCACCAGGCCCGCTCGCCGACCAGCGTCGTGAGCGCCGGCACCAGGATCGACCGCACGAGGAAGGTGTCGATCATCACGCCCGCCGCCACGGCCACCCCGATCTGGAACAGCACGACGAGCGGCGCACTCGCCATGGAGCCGAACGTGCCCGCCAGGATCAGACCGGCGGACGTGATCACCGCGCCGGTTCGGCCGGACGCGAGTCGGATGCCCTCGCGGAGCGGTCGTCGCTCACTTTCCTCTCGGACCCGGCTCATCAGGAAGATGTTGTAGTCGGAGCCGAGCGCCACCAGCAGGACGAAGATGATGAGGGGCAGGAAGAAGTTGACGCCCGGCTGGCCGAGCACCGACTGGTACCACCAGGAGGTCAGCCCGAGCGTGCTCAGGTACGACAGCAGCACCGTGAGCACCAGGTAGAACGGCGCCACGAGCGCCCGCAGCAAGAGCGCCAGGACCAGGAACACGCCGAACACCGTGATCAGCGCGACGTGCTGGAAGTCGGTGTCGAGCGCCGTCTGCGTGTCCGCCAGCTCCGCAGTCGGGCCGCCGACGTACGCCTGCGCTCCGGGCCCGAACCGGGCGGCGACGGGATCGAGGACGGTCCGCGCACGGCGGACCGTGTTGAACGCGGCGATCGAGTACGGATCGTCCGTGGTGATGATGAAGATGCGCGTCACCGCCCGACTGCCGGACGCGTACGCGTCGACTGCCGACTGCACCTGTGCCGCGCTGGCGCCACCGAGCGTGGTGGGGATGAAGAGGTCGTCGGGCAACGCGGCGTACGCTGCGGCGAGCGCGCGCAGATCGCCGGGCAACTTCCCGAAGACCGAGGCGATCTGGCCCTGCAGGGCCGTCGATGCGCTGCTCGCAGGCAGGCTCTGCGGGAAGAGCAGCGCGTCAGGCTGCGCGTCGAACGTCCCGGCGAGGGATCCGAGCGCCGCGGCGAGGTCGGCGATGGTCGCGGGAGTCGGCGCCTCCTGCAGAGCGGCCAGGTCGGACTGCGCCCGCGCGAACGCCGGGAGACTCGCCGTGGACGGGTATGCCGCGACCAGCTCGCGCAGGTAGCCCGCCACGGCCTGGAGCGCCGCCCGAGGATCGCCGCTCACCTGCGCTGCCCCGGCTGCCGACGCACCCGACCCGAGCCCGGTGGCCAGCGCGCGGAGCTGGGTCGACACCCTCGCGCTCTCCCGGAGCTGCGAGATCAGCGTCGGGGCGGTACGCAGGTCCGTGCGGACCGCCGCGAAGGCGGGCGATGCGGCCACGGCCGGGAACGGCGCAGCCAGGGCGTTCACGTAGTCGGCGGCAGACTGGAGCGAGCTGGCGACCGCCGGCTTCAGCAGCGCCTCCGGGCCGCCGTTCGACGTCGTGAAGCCGGATGCCATCGACGTGAGCTGGCTCGACGGCACGTACGCATCGGGGACCTTGCCGTCGCCGCTCGGCGCGATCAGACTGCTCACGCTCTGCACGCCCGGCGTCTTCGCCAGCGAGCGGGTCACGTTGCGCAGGGTGGCCAGCGATGCGGGTGCCAGCAGGTTCGTGCCGCTGCCAACCTCGATCACGCCGTCGACAGGCATGATCTTGCCGCGACCCAGGTGCTGGGAGACGAGATCGAAGCCAGCGCGCGCGTCAGAGCTGCGCGGGAGATCGCTCACCGCGTCGAAGTTCGACCGCATCGCGCCGATCCCACTGATCGGGATGAGCAGCACGACGAGCAGCACGCCGGCCACGATGGCCGGGCGGCGCGACACGCCGCCGGCCAGCCGCATGAAGAAGCCGCGCGGGTTGACCCCTGATTCGTCCCGCTCGTGGAGCGGCCAGAAGAGGTAGTGCCCGAAGATGCCGAGCAGCGCCGGCGTGAACGTGAGCCCGGCGAGGAGCGTCACGAAGACCGCGATGGCCAGGGCAGGGCCGAACGTCTGGATCATCTGGAACTGGCCGAACGCCATCGAGCCGAGCCCGACGATGACAGTTGCCGCGCTCGCCGTGATGACGGCCCCGATCCGCTTCACCGTGGCCCGCGACGCGGCGTGCCAGTCGCCGCGGCTGACTTCCTCCCGGAAGCGCGAGATCAGGAAGATCGTGTAGTCCGTCCCCACCCCGAAGACGAGCACGACGACGAACGTGTCGAGGAGCGAGGAGATCTTCCAGCCGGCGTCCGCCAGGTACCCGAGGACACCACGCGACACGAGATACGCGACGCCAATCGTGGCGAGCGGCACCAGCGCGGCGAGCGGCGCCCGATAGACGAGCAGGAGGATGACCACCACGAGCACGATGGTCACCAGCAGCGTGCTGTTCGTCCCCTGCATGATCGCGTTCATGTAGTCGAGGTTGATGCCCGCCGACCCGGTCACGTGCGCCTGCAGGCCGGCTGGATCGGTCTGCGAGAGGTGGGCGCGCACTGCATCCACGGCGTCACCCGCCCCACCGGCGAGGGAGCCCACGGTGAGGTTCACGTTCATCAGCTCGAGCTCGCCGTCCGGGCTGCGCAGCATCGACGCGAGCTGCGGGTCGGATTCCGCTGTCTGCACGCTGGACACGATGTGCCGCAGGGCAGCGGGTGCCTGCGGGCTCGTGATCCAGTCCGCGACGTCCGCCACATACGTCCGATCGGCGGCGGTCAGACCGGCGGCACGCGAGAACGAGATGGTCGCCGTGCCCGCCGAGACCTCACTGGGAAACGCCTGCTCCAGGATCGTCCGGGCGCGGACCGACTCAGCCTTCGCCGGGAGGAACGACGTCTGGTCGGTCGAGCCCACCTGCGCCAGCGAGGGCGCGAGCGCGAGCGCGGCAACAGCCGCAGCAACCCACACGACGGCGACGACGATGCGGTACCGGAACACAAGCGACCCGAGTCGCTGGAACATGCAACACCCCTGTGATGGCCGGCGGCGGCCCGGCTCGTCCGGGCGCGAACGCTGGCGATGCGCGAACGGTTACATCAGGAAGCGCCGCCGGGGAGCGGTCAGCCCGACCGTCCCCCGGCGGCCGGTGCGCGCGCCGCGGGCGCGGTGTCGGGAGCGGTCAGGGCGGTCGGTCCGGGCAACTCAGGGCGCGTGTCCAGCATCACCTTCACGCTCCCTGGCACGGTCGATGATCAGCACGAGCAGGCGGTCGAACTCGGCCAGCTCGGCCTCGTCCAGCAGGGCGATGGCCTGCCGCAGGGTGTCCGTGCGCAGGCCGTCGATCTCGGCAACGAGCGCGGCGCCCGCGGGGGTGAGCTGGCAGTCGACCACACGACGGTCGTCCTCGCGGTGCTCCCGCGCGACCAGCCCGTGGGCCTCGATGCGCTCGACGATCCCGGTTGCCGTCGCCAGGCTCACCCCCAGCCATGCGGCGAGCCGGCCCATCGCCGTCGGGCCGGAACGGCGCAGCCGGAACAGCAGCCGGAGCTGGCCGAAGGTCAGGTCCGTCGCGATCACCCAGGAGGGGATCTCCGGGCGCCGCAGGCGGACGAGATCGGCGATGTGCTCCAGGACGACGTCGGGGGTGTGCGAGGTGTTGTTTGCCGTCACTTCGTGCACGGCAACATAGTTGGCCCTTGGCCTAACCATATGCCAAGGGCCAAATGGCCCGGTGAGCAGTGCCCCTCCCGGATCTTCGCCGACCGATCCCCATGCGCGTGACGATCTCCGCAGTGGACCGACCTCGCCCGAGACTCACTCGGCGCCGGGGAGTCGGTGCCGCAGTGCGAAGGCGGCGGCGATGACCCACGGCTCGTCGGCGTGGCAGCGCAGGGCAGGCTATGTCGGCCGCCGCACTGCCACGCCGCTCGATGCCATCACGGCGTCCCGCTCTCAGGGATGACCTGAGGCGATCCGTTCCCGGGCGACCTGCTGCGCGGGCGCCACCTCGTGCGCCGCCACGACGCCATACCACAGCGTGGCGAGGAGCGCGATGCCGACCACCAGGAGTCCGACCGTCGAGACGTCGTACCCCGGACCGTGCAGGGCAGGGTTGACGAAGACGAAGATCATCCCGCCGACGAAGGTGATCGTCGTGCCGATCGCAGTGGCCCAGGCGATGTAGCCCTGGAAACGCGGGACGACGAAGCGCTCGACCGCGAGCATGACGAGGATGAGCGCCGGCAGCAGGAACAGGCCGATGTCCTGGTGCAGCCAG
>JBJKRK010000010.1:0-5124 GCA_046704705.1 Candidatus Limnocylindrales bacterium
TCCCGTGGCCTGGACCGGGATGGACGACGAGGCCGCGAAGTCTCTGCCGGCCGTGGACCTGGAGCTCGCCTGGCTGAGCGAGCTGTTCCGGCAGAACGCCATCACGCTCCACGCTGGACCGGACGACGCGGGACCCCGGGCGCTGCTGGGCGCCCACGCCGCTGACGCTCCCGTTCTGATCGCGCCCCTGGGCCGTGGAGAACAGCCCGTCGGACTCCTGATCGCCGCTCGCCTTGCGGGCCGACCCTGGGAAGCGGGCGACGTCGCGTTCGTGGACACCCTCGCGAGTTTGGCGGCGGTCGCCACGATCGACGCCGCGGCCGCGGCGGACTCGATGCGCTGGGCGGCGCAGCTGGGGGCCGTGCAGGCGTCCATCGGCCGGATGAACCGGCTCAACACCGTCGAATCGATCGGGCAGGCGATCGTCGAGGAGACCGCCCGCGTCATCGACTACCACAACTGCCGGGTGTACCTGCTGCATCCGCCGGACGATCTGGTGCCCGTCGCGTTCCGTGGCGAGGTCAGCACATACCGCGAGATCCCCATGGATCTGCTGCGGACCCAGGTCGGCGCCGGGTTCACCGGCTGGGTGGCCGCCCACGGCGAACCGCTGCTGATCCACGACACCGCCGCCGATCCGCGCGGCGCGACGATCCCGGGCACGCCCACGGTCGACGAGTCGATGGTCGTGGTGCCGATGCGCTTCGAGCACAGCGTCATCGGGGTGGTCACGTTGTCGAAGCTCGGACTGCACCAGTTCGACGAACGGGACCTGCGCCTGATGGGCATCCTCGCCGATGCGGCAGCAACCGCCATCGAGAGCTCGCGCGCCCTGTCCGAGATGCGGCGCCGGACGGACGAGCTTGCCAGCCTGCTGGAGATGTCGAGCGCGGTGTCGCAGACGCTCGAACCGCACGCGGTGGCGGACGTGATCGCCACGCACATCACGCGCGCCTCCGGCGCAGACAGCTGCGTGATCGGCTACTGGCAGCGCGGCGCCGACCGGCTCGAAACGTGGGGCGTCTATCCGCCCGACCGACGCGAACAGTACGTCGTCGACCGTGACCTGCACCGCGGTGCCGAGCTCCGTCGTGCGCTCACCAGCCGTCGCATCGTGCGCGTGTCGCTCGACGATCCGGATTGCAGCGAGGCGGTGCGGACGCTGCTGAACGCGCACGGGCACCGTGCCGCGCTGCTCGTGCCGGTCGTGGTGAAGGGTCGGTCGATCGGCCTGATCAAGGTGCTGTCCGCCGAGCCGCTGCAGTTCGACGACGCGCAGCTGCAGCTGGTGCTGGCGATGGCCAACGAAGCCGGCATGGCGCTCGAGAACGCCCGCCTCTACGACGCCACGCGCGCCCTTGCCGATCACGACCCGCTCACCGACTTCTTCAACCATCGGTACCTGCACGAACGCCTGGGCGAGGAGATCCTGCGCGCGAACCGTGCCCGCCGCCCGGTCGGACTGCTCATGATCGACCTGGACGACTTCAAGCTGGTGAACGACACGCTCGGCCACCAGATGGGCGACCGGGTGCTGCGCTGGGCGGCCGACCTGATCCGCTCCACGCTGCGAGAGTCCGACGTGCCGGCCAGGTACGGCGGTGACGAGTTCGCGGTGATCCTCCCCGACGCGGATCGTCAGGCCGCCACGTTCGTGGCGCGCCGACTCCAGGCTGCGTTCGCGCGGGCCGCGTTCAGCACGCCCGATCACCGGGCGATCCCGATCGGCCTGTCGATCGGTGAGGCTGCGTTTCCGGCGGATGGACGCACGCCGGGCGACTTGATCGCCGCTGCCGACCGAGAGCTGTACCAGGCCAAGCGCGCGGGTGGCCATCTGCACGACGTCATGGGCGACTGGAGCGGGCCCTCGGAAGGCGGGCCGGACCCCGCTGGCGCCGCTTCCCCGGTGGACGCGGTCGATCTGGACGAGGCGGCAGGCGCGGTCGATCGCGCCGGTTTCGGCTCGGCGCCGGACCCGGCCGATCGCCTGGAGACCGGCTTGCTGCTCGACCCGGCTGATCGCGCCGATTTCGGCTCGGTGCCGGATCCGGCCGATCCGGCTGACATTGGTGCGCTGCCGGATCCGGCGGATCGCGCCGAGACCGACTCCCGGGCTGCCGATCCGGGCGATCCCGCCGACTGGCGCGACGACGCGCTGGAGACCGCGCGGCCCACCTGACGATCCGCCTCGCAGGCGAGGCCGGCGCCTGGTCCCGGGGATCCACCCGAGGATCTGCCTGACGGGCGGGGCTGGCGCTCCTCCGACGACCCACCCGGCACCCACCTCGAATACGAGGGCCAGCGGCGCGCCTTGCCCGTCACGCGTTGGGCGCGTCGCCGCCTGGCGTGCCGGTGGGGCGCGCCGCGACGTTCACCGAGCTCCGCCCTTGCGCTCGGCGATCGGCGCCCGCATGACGAGGCGTGCGGGCACGCGCGATTGCTGATCGGCTCGCGCCGTCCCCGGTGCGTGCGCGCGCCGGAATCGCTCCCCCATGAGCACGGGTACCTGCCCCGGCAGGACGAAGGTACTATGCCGGACCCATGGACACTGCACTGCACCGGACGCATGCTGGGCCGCAACCGTGAACGGCAAACAGGACCTACGCGTACTCCTGGCGGACCGGCGATGGATCCGTCTCAGCTGGGAGCTGTGCGCGGCCAGCCTCGCGGTCCTCGGCGGGCTGCTCGCGATCGAGATCGTGGTGTCTGGTGCGTCGCCGCTGCGCCTGGTGCTGGCGGTGCTGGCCGGTCTGGCAGGGGTCGGACTCGTCGTCAACCGCGCGGCGATGAACGCCTGGACCCGTCGTCGGGCCGAGCAGGAGGCCAGCTTCATCCGGATCCTGCGCGGACTCTCGCGATCGATCTCGCCTGACGCGGTGGTCACGGCCATCCTCGATGAGCTGCGCGGCGCGGCGGGAGCGGATCACGTGGTGGTCGCGCGACTGCTTCCCGGTGGCTCGACTGTCCAGGCGACGCTGGTCTCCTCCAACGCCTCAGTCCCCGTCTCCGTGATGCGGTTCCCGCTGCCGGCGCCGACGATGCCGCGCGACATCAGCGGCCGCGTCGGAGTGCCGGTCGTCCCGGATGGCGAGAGCACCGCAAGTTCGGCGCTTGGTCTGGCCACCGCAGGTGCAGGGTATGGTCCGGCCGCCACGGGATCGGCGATCGGTCCGTGGAAATCGGGCAGGGGAAACCTGAGCCGGACTCCGGTCCGTGCGACCGTCGCGACGGGCGCGTCGGCCGAGACTGCAGGCACCAGGGCGCCTGTCGCGGCGGTCGGTGCCGCCGCGGTGGCCGCAGCGGCCGGTGCGGGCCCAGCCGCGAGGGCGTTCACCGGCAACGGGTCAGCCGTGCGGGGTGGTCTGGCCGAGCATCAGATGCAGGGCTCACGGGGTGGACGTGGCGCGGTGGCGTCGCACGGCCCGACAGCCGGCACGGCGCCGGCCATGGTTGCGGGCACGATTCGCCGGGCCAGGGCGGGCGAGATGGGCCGTGCCACAGCGGGCGAGACCCATGCCGCGTCGGGGAAGACCCGCGCCATGGCTGGTGCAACCCGCGCCGCGGTGGACGAAACGACGGCAGTAGCGCCGGAGGGGGCGTCGCTCGCCCGACGGATCGCCGACCGGGTGCGCGTTGCGTACGGACTGCAGCACCTGCTCAGCGTCCCCCTGGCCGCGGAGTCGGGCGTCGTCGGCGCGCTGATCCTGTCCCGCCGAACGGACGAGGCGTGGTCGGTGGAGAGCCAGCGCCTGCTGGACGACGCGGCCCAGGAGGTTGCAGCCGCGCTCACGCGCGCGTACGCGCAGGAGGAAGCCGAAGCCCGAGCCACGACCGACGCCCTCACGGGACTGCCGAACAGGGGCTACTTCGACGAGCTGACGACGATCCTCGGCCATGGTCGTCGCTCGACCGACACGCTGGGCATGCTGATGGTCGACATCGACCACTTCAAGCGCTTCAACGACCGTTACGGGCACGCGGCCGGAGACGCCGTCCTGCGGGCCGTGGCGGGGGCGATCGCGGGCACGATCCGCACCGACGACGTCCCGGCGCGCTACGGAGGCGAGGAGTTCGTGGTCGTGCTGCGCCGCGCGTCGCCGGAGCAGGTGGCCGAGGTGGCGGAACGCGTGCGAGCGGCTGTGAGTGCGCTCGACCTCACGGCGCTCGGCATCGCGGGGCGGGTGAGCGTTTCCGTGGGCGCCGCGGTCGGCCGCGGTGAGGGGCCGCTGGAGCTCGTCCAGCGCGCCGATGTCGCGCTGCTCGAGGCGAAGCGCAGAGGTCGCGATCGCGTCGTCGTCGGCTGAGCGGTTGCGGTCGGCCGGCCGCCGGGGGACTGCGCGGTCACTCTCCCCACGCGCCCCAGACGTGGCTGCTCCACGCCGAGGACGCGGTCACTCCACACCGAAGAGCGGAAGGCACGGCTCGAGGCGCTCGATCACGACGGGGACGAGCGCTCTGCGCCAGTTCGCGCGGGTGAGCCGGTATCCGTGTTCGACGAGCGGTTCGCCGCGGGGCGCGACGACCGACGCCCCGTTGGGCCGGTAGCCCAGCTTCTCCGAGACACGCATCGATCCGGCGTTCCCTTCGATCGCGCCCGACTCGGCGATCAGCGCCCCCAGCCCGTCGAACGCGAGAAAGAGCACCGCGGCGCGCATCTCCGTGCCGAATCCCTGTCGCTGGTGCCGCAGTCCCAGCCACGAGCCGGTGACGACGCTGCGGCGCCTGGCGAACTCCCGCGCGGCCACTTCCTGGACGCCGATGGGGCTGCCGTCGAGGAGGACGGCCAGCGGCAGCTGCCAGGCGGTCGGCGACCATGATGCGCGGGTTCCCCAGTAGAACTGGAGGAACGAGCGCTCGAACTCGGGGGATGGCAGATCCGTCCAGGCCACCAGGAACGGCATCACCTCCGGCTCGTGCACGCCGGCGCGTGCCACGTCGAGGAGAGCCAGGAGGTCGTCGTCGGTGGGGAGCCGGAGTTCCAGGCGCGGCGTGCGGAGGCGCAGGTCGAAGAGCGGCCACGGATGCTCCATCCAGCAGATTGTCACAGTCCCGTCCACGCGCCCAATCCGTAGAATCGCGAGGTGAGCAATGAGAATCGGGAGGCGAGCAAACGCGGTCGTCGGC
>JBJKRK010000011.1:0-5555 GCA_046704705.1 Candidatus Limnocylindrales bacterium
TATGCGGCCGAGGTCGTCCTGCGCCGAACGCTCGGCCTCCCCGTCCCGCCCGTCGGTCGGCCGAAGCGACCGAGCCAGCCGGCAGGCTCGGTCAAGGGCAGGACTCTCGCCCAATACGAGGACCTGCTCTTGGAGTGGGACTGGTCGTTCAACGGCGAGCTCGACCCAGCGACCCTGCCGGCCGGCAGCCACGCACGGGTCGCCTGGCGCTGCCTGTTGAACCCCGCGCACACCTGGGAGACGCGGGTCGCCGACCGCACCAGCCGGGCGTCCTTCTGTCCCTTCCACATGGGTAACCGGGTCCATCCGGCCGAGTCGCTCGCCGCCTACTTCACCTCGCTCGCCGTCGAGTGGCACCCCGAACGCAACTCCCTGCGGCCCCACCAGGTCACCCGCGCCTCCGCCCGGCGGGTCGTCTGGCGCTGCAGCCAGGGCCACGAGTGGTCGGCTGCTGTATACCAGCGGACGCTGCTGAAGACGGGTTGCCCCGCGTGCTACCGGCGTGAGGCGGCCGCCCGCTCCCGCGCCGGCCAGGCCCGCGCTCGTGCACGACGGGCCGAGCAGCGCATCGCCGAGCCCCTGCGGGTCGAAGGCGTCGCCGGCAGCAAGGCTTCCTGAGCCCCTCAGCTCGAACCAACCCTGGCGACGCTCACGCGTCAGTGACCGTCGCAGCCGGGGCCCCGCGGCCCCATCGCGCTGGGTGGTTTATCCAACGCAGATAACGCAGGGGGTGGGGTGGCCTGCGGGACTCGAACCCGCAACCATCGGAGCCACAGTCCGATGCTCTGCCAATTGAGCTAAGGCCACCACCGCCGGGCTGCCGGACCGCGCAGGGTCGGCGCCCCGCGCCCGGGCACGTGGGTCGCCCCGGCGCGCCCGCGCAGTATCGCATGCCTGCCGGCGCGCTGTGCGTCGAGGGCGATGGCCGAACGCGTGGCCGGCGAGCGGTCGTGGTACCCCCGCCGCGGTTGGACCGGGACCATGGGGCGATGGGATCTCGCGACGCGCGTCCCTAGGCTGCGCAGCAGGTCGACACCGACCGGCACTGCAACAAGGAACGTCCCGCATCCCATGCACACCAGCGCTCTCGTCGCCAGCCGTCCCCGCCACATGGAACCGCTCGCCGCGGTCCTCGGCGTGCTCCTGGTGCTGTTCTCGTTCGTCGCGTTCCCCGCCCGCACCCTGGCCTGGGAAGCCAACACCTTCAGCCCCTCCGACGAGGCGCTGCTGTTCAACCTCACCAACCAGGCTCGGGCGTCAGCCGGCCTGGCGCCGCTCCGGGATTCGGCGGCTCTGCACAGCCTGGCGGAGTGGCGCAGCAAGGACATGGCAACGCGCGACTACTTCTCACACCAGATCCCCCCGCAGGGCTATCTCGTCTTCCACTACATGGACGCGCAGGGGATCAAGTACGTCCTCGCGGGCGAGAACATCGGCTGGGACAACGCGCCCGACGAGCAGGCCACACAGATGATCCAGCAGATGTTCATGAACTCTCCCGAGCACCGGGCCAACATCCTGGGCGCCAAGTGGGACTCCATGGGCGTGGGTGCCTACAAGGCGAGCGACGGCAAGGTCTACTACACGGTCCTCTTCATGGAGTCGGCACCGGTCGCAACGCCCGCTCCGACGCGCCCACCCACGCCGCGACCGACGCGCGCTCCGACACCGCCTCCGACGCAACGCCCGGTCGAGCACACGTCGACCCCGCGGCCGGCGACCCCCACACCCCACGTCGCCGCGGCCACGCCGACCCCAACGCCCGCGCCGACAGCCACACCGGGCGCCACGCCCGTCCCAACCCTCACGCCAGAGCCCGCCACGCCGGCGCCGGCGACCCCACCGGCCTCCCCGTCGGCGCCCCCGGCGCAGGAAACCAGTGTGCAGCCCGCGAGCCTGCGCGTCGTCCAGACGACGCCGCCCGGTGGCCTGCTCGACCAGATCGTCGGTCCGGTCCTCGCCTCCTTCCTGGGGAGCTGACGCGCGTTCGGACCACTGATCCGCGCATGGCGCTCTCCGCCCCCGTGGCGACTTCCACACCGGGCGCCCCTGCGTGAAAGCAGGGGGTCGTCGCCGGCCCCACGAGTGCAGGTACACTGCCTCCGATGCCGCCGATCCTCGAAGCGCGGGACCTGAGCAAGACCTACCACCTGGGAGCCGGAGAGGTCCAGGCGCTCCGCGGCGTCTCCCTCAGCGTGCAGCCGGGCGAGTTCGTCGCGCTCATGGGGCCTTCCGGGAGCGGCAAGAGCACCCTGCTGCACCTGCTCGGCGGTCTCGATCGCCCCACATCCGGCGAAGTGGTGCTCGACGGCGCGACGCTGAGCAGCCTGTCGGACGAGGCGGCCACCAGGCTGCGCCGAGAGAAGACCGGGTTCGTCTTCCAGTTCTTCAACCTGGTTCCGCTCATGTCCGCCTGGGAGAACGTTGCGCTGCCCTTCCTGATCGCGGGCCAGGATCCGCGACGGCGCGAGAACGCGGCGCGCATCGACGAGGCGCTCGCCCTGGTCGACCTGGCGGCGAAGCGTGACCATCGGCCCGACGAGCTGGCCGCCGGCGAACAGCAGCGGGTCGCGACAGCGAGGGCGCTGGTCATGCGCCCGGCGCTCCTGCTCGCGGACGAGCCGACCGGCAACCTCGACTACGCGAGCGGGCTCGAGATCCTGAGCCAGCTCTACCGTTCGTGCGTCGAGCGCGGCCAGACGATCGTCCTGGTCACCCACGACTCGAAGGCCGCCGCGTACGCCGACCGGGTGCTGGTGGTGCACGACGGCCAGATCCTCGAGGAGATCGATCTCGGCCGCCGCGACGATCACGCCGCCGGGCCGCTCATCGAACGCCTGGCCCGGCTGGGCCTCTGAGCGCGGACATGCACAGGCTGAGCGCGTTCGCCTGGCGCGGGATCTGGCGGCGGCCGCTGCGCAGCCTGCTCACGGTGATCGCGATCGCGCTCGGTGTCGGGATCGTGTTCGCGGCGCTGGCCACCAACGCCGGCGTCGACACCTCGGTGACGCGCACGGTGGCCGGCATGCTCGGCCGCGCCGACCTGACGGTGGAGGCATTCGGAGCACGTGGGTTGTCGTCCGCAAGCCAGGCAGCGGTCGCCGGCACGCCGGGCATCGCCCTGGCGGACCCCTCAGTCCGGCGCCGCACGTTCGCATCGAGCCCCGGGCACGCCGAGCTCGGCACGTTGCTGCTCGTGGGGATCGAACCCGGGGTCGACGTTCGCCTGCACGACTACCAGCTCACCGCCGGGCAGCTGCTCGGGCCGGCGTCCCCCAGCGGCGTGATGCTGCCTGCCGCCTGGGCCGCGCAGCGCGGATTGGGGATCGGCTCATCGGTCGCCTTCGTCGGCGCGGGTGGGCAGCAGACGTACCGGGTCGACGCGCTGCTGGCCGCCGCGGGACCCGCGCTCGACAACGCCGGTGAGGTGGCATTCGTCACGCTGGCGTCGGCGCAGCGGCTCTTCGCCCTGGGGACGGCGGTTGACCAGATCGAGGTGCAGGTCGAACCGTCCGTCGGCGTCCCCGCGGTCGAGCGTTCGCTCGAGTCGCGCCTGACCAGCGAGCCCTACGTGCTCAGCGAACGGCGGGACATCGAGGCCTCACTGCGCGCCTCCACGGCCGACTTTCAGTCGATCATGATCCTGGTCGCGGCGGTCGCACTGTTCGTCGGCGGCTTCCTGATCTTCAACACGCTGTCCATGACGGTCGCCGAGCGGATCCGCGAGGTCGGGTTGCTCCGCGCCGCAGGCGCGACCTCCCGCCAGATCAACCGGCTGTTCCTCGAAGAGGCGCTGCTGCTCGGCCTCCTGGGCTCTGCGGCTGGCGTGGCGCTGGGAGTCGTGTTCGCGTACGGAATGGCCGGCCTGGTGCACGCGTCCGGTCAGGTGCCCCTCGCCGGGCCGAGTTTCCAGTCCCGCGATGTCGCCCTGGCGTTCGGGCTCGGCCTGCTCGTCACCCTGGCCGCCGCACTCGAGCCGGCCTGGCGTGCCGGTCGGGCCTCGCCGGTGCAGGCGCTCAGGGCGAGACTGGAGGCGCGCAGCAGCTTCGTCGGCCGGCTGCGCTGGTTCGTGGTCGTGAGCGTGGTCGTGGCGGTGGCCGGCATCGCCCTGTGGCCGCGCGCGGCAACGGGCACGGCCGGGCTGGCGCGGCCGTTCGCCGTGTACGGGTTGCTCCTCCTCGCCGCACTCGTTTCGCCGCTGTTGCTGCCGGTGTTGGGTCGCCTCGCCGGCATGCCGGTCGAGGCGCTCATGCGGGCCGAAGGTCGACTTGCGCGGTCGTCGCTCCTCCAGGACCGAGGACGCTCCGCGCTCACGCTGGGCGCGCTGATGGTCGGCCTCGCCATGGTCGTGGCGGTCTCGGAGGTGGCGGGCAGCGCGCGTCGCGCCGGCCTGGACTGGCTCGCCTCGGTGGTGCCCGGCGACTACGTCGCCTCCGCCGTGACGCCCATTCCGACGAGCTTCGCGAGCGACCTGGCGGCCGTTCGGGGCGTCAGCGCGGTCGTCCCGATCCGCACGTTCGAGATCGACGTCGGCGGCCAGGCCCTGGACGCTGCGGCCATCGACCCGCAGCAGTACGCGGCCGCAGGGGCGCTGCAGATCCTGGGCGTGGACCGTGGCGCGGCCTTTGCTGCCCTGGCGAGCGGAGGGTCGTGCTTCGTCCCGCAGTCGCAGGCACGGCTCCTGGGTCTCCGGCCGGGCGATCGGCTGACCGTGGCCGGCCCGGCAGGGCCGGTCAGCTTCACCATCGCGGCGATCGTGGCGAGGTCGCTGCCCGGGTCGACGGGTGAGGCGGTGCTCTTCTCGGCGGCCGACGCGCAGCGGCTGCTGGGGATCCAGGGCGCGAACCTCTTCGCCATCCGGACCGCGCCGGGCGCGCCGGGTGACGTGCGTACCCGCCTGGATGCGGTCGCCGGGCAGTATGCGCTGCAGATCGTGGGCCGTGATCAGATCGCCAGCGCGGTCAACTCGTCCCTCGACCGCGTCTTTGGCCTGTTCGATGCCCTGGCGCTCGTTGCGGTCGTGGTGGCCGCGCTGGGGATCGTGAACACCCTCACGATGGACGTGTACGAGCGGGTCCGGGAGATCGGCATGCTTCGCGCGGCGGGCATGACCCGGCGGCAGGTCGGGCGCATGGTCGTGCTGGAGGCGGCAATCCTGGGGCTGGCGGGGTCCCTGTTCGGGATCGTCATGGGGGTGATCGTGGGAGCCGCGATGATCCTCGTCTCGCGGACGGCCGGGTTTGCGCCGCCCATCGACCCTCCCTGGGCCGCGATCGTGGTGTCGGTGGTCCTGGGGGTGGGCGCGGCCGTGCTGGCCGCCTACTACCCGGCGCGGGTGGCAAGCCGTCTCCCCATCGTGCGGGCCGTGCGGTTCGAGTGAGCGTGGCGCATGGGATCCGGTTCGAGTGAAGATGGCATGACACGTGGTCGAGGGCGCGTCACGCGCCCGACGGGAGCGCCGGCATGAGCCCCGCCCCGCCCTCGCGATCGCGTCCGCCCGTGCGGTTCATCGCGCATCCCGGCGCCGGCCGGGGCGCGTTTGCCCGACGCTGGCC
>JBJKRK010000012.1:0-2639 GCA_046704705.1 Candidatus Limnocylindrales bacterium
TCTCCCTCAAGCTCACGCGGCTTGGCGGAGCATCCATCCTCGATGGTCTGGCGCGCGCCCTGCGCAGCCTGGTGTGACGTTCCGCCCCCAACTCCCCGGAGTCTGAACCAGATGAAAACTCGGTCCCTCCTGGCCCTCGCCGCGGCCGGCCTCTCCCTCGCCGCCTGCCAAGGATTGAAGGATGCCTTCAACGCGCATACCGACGTCGTGGCCCGCGCCGGCTCGCAGGAGCTCACGGTCAACCAGCTCGGCGACCTGCTCGGCAAGACGCCGCTGCAGATCCAGCCGACCAAGGAGAACGCGAACGCCGTCGCGACCCTGTGGGTGGACTACCAGCTCCTGGGCGCCGCCGCCGCCAAGGGCGACTCGCTGAACTCCACCAAGGAGATCGACGCCGCCGCGCAGGGCTACATCGCCGACCGCGTGCTCCAGCATTTCCAGGCCCACGTGGACAGCTCGCTGAACGTCGCGCCGCCGACCGAGGCGGGCTACAACGCCGGCGCCTCCGACGTCTACGCCGCCCGCCACATTCTCCTCCAGTTCCCGATCGGCGCCACGCAGGCCCAGAAGGACTCGGTGAAGAAGAAGGCCGAGGCCATCCGCTCCCAGGTGAACGACGCGAACTTCGCCGCGATGGCCAAGAAGTACAGCGCCGATCCGAGGTCGGCCAAGGAGGGCGGCAAGCTCCCGGTGTTCCAGCGCATGGAGATGGTGCCGCAGTTCACCGACGCCGTCGCGTCGCTCAAGCCGGGCGCGATCTCGCCGCTCGTCGAGACGCAGTACGGGTACCACATCATCCAGCGGCTCCCCTACGCCACGGTCAAGGCCGAGTACGACTCGACCTATCCGCGCATTGCCAGCGGCGATGCCGAGCGCGCCTACATCGCCAAGCTCGACTCGACGTCCAACATCCAGATCCAGCCCGGTGCCGCCAACCTGGCCAAGGTCGCCGCGCTCGACATGGCCGGGCACAGCAAGGACAACACCGTGCTCGCCACCTTCAACGGCGGCAAGCTCACCGTGGGCCGCTACGTGATGTGGCTGCAGGGCATGCCGCCGCAGCAGAACATCCCGCAGCGCATCCAGACGGTGTCCGATTCGCTGATCAACAACTTCCTGCATGGCCTCACCGGCCAGGAAGTGATGCTCCACCGCGCCGACAGCCTGCACCTGGGCCTCAACGCCGAGGAGAAGGACCAGCTCTACAAGGGGTTCGCGGGGTGGATCGAGCAGGGTTGGGGCACGCTGGGCGTGGATCCCAAGATGCTGGCCGACAGCGCGAAGGGCGGGGAGTCGGCGCGCGAGCAACTCGCCGCCGCGCACGCCGATTCGCTCATCTCGGGCATCCTGCAGGGCAAGGTGCGCGCGATGGGACTTCCCACGCCGGTCATGAACGCGCTGGAGGCCAAGTACACCTGGTCGATCAACCAGAACGGCCTCGACCGCGCGGCCCAGGTGGCCAAGAACATCCGCACGACGGCCGATTCCGCCCGCGCGGCGAACCAGCCGCCGTCGGCGGTGCCGCTCCCCGGCGCGCCGACCAAGGACACGGCCAAGCCGCCCGCCAAGAAGCAGTGATCCTCCACCGAAGCGCGCCGCCGGGCGAACCCCGGCGGCGCGTTTTGGGTATCTTCCGCGTATGAAGACGTCGCTCGCTCTCCTCTGCGCCGCCCTGCTGGCCGCGCCGTGCTCCGCCCTCGCGCAGGGCGCTCCGGCGGCCAAGCCCACGCTCATCCCGGTGGATTGGGTGGCCGCCGTCGTCGGCTCCACCCCGATCACCGAGTCCCAGGTGAGCGAGGCGATCATCGCGCGCTTGCAGCGGGACTCCAGCTTCCACCTGCCGGCGCGGACCGATACGTCGGGGTGGGCCACGCTGCAGGGCAACATCATCAACAACCTGATCGACGAGCGGTTGCTGATGCAGAAGGCGACCGAGGAGAAGGTCAGCATCCCGGATTCCCTGCTCGCCCCCACGGTGGACGAGCAGATCCGCCAGACGCGCAGCCGCTTTCCCACCGAGGCGATCTTCCGGAACGAGCTGGCCAAGGCCGGCCTCGGCACCCCCGCCGAATACCGGCAGTTCCTGATCGACCAGCTCCGCCAGCAGCAGACGCAGCAGGCCGTGGTGGCCAAGCTGAAACGGGACGGGAAGATCCTGCCCGTGTCGGTCTCGGAGCAGGAAGTCCAGCAGGCGTTCGACGCCATGAAGGGCAACCTGCCCCGGCGGCCGGCCACCTTCACCTGGCGGCAGATCGTGATCGCGCCCCAGCCGTCGGCCAAGGAGAAGGCCGCGGCGCTGGCCAAGATCGACTCGATCCGGGCCGAGATCGTGGGCGGCGCCGACTTCGCGCAGATCGCCAAGCGCGAGTCCGCCGACTCCACCACGCGCGCCGTGGGGGGCGATCTGGGGTGGAACCGCCGCGGGTCGGGGCTCGTGCCCTCGTTCGAGCGCGTGCTGTTCGCCATGGAGCCCGGCATCGTGAGCCCCGTGTTCGAGACGCCGTTCGGCTATCACATCCTGCGCGTGGACCGCGTCAACGGCCCCGAGCGCAAGGCGCGGCACATCCTCATCCGCTGGCAGATCGACTCGGCCGACCTCGCGCGCACCGCCGCGCTTGCCGATTCGGTCAAGGAGATGT
>JBJKRK010000013.1:0-5888 GCA_046704705.1 Candidatus Limnocylindrales bacterium
AGCGCGCGGACCGTGGCATCGGCGTCGGCGGTCGTCAGGCGGACATCGTCGCCATGCGCGGACACCTGCGCCACACCGGGAAGCTGGGCGAGCAGGGCGGCGTCGGCGCCGGCGAGCGTGAAGCGAACCTGCCGTGAGGTGACGCCCGACTTGATGGCCCCGGCGGGACCGTCGGCCACCACCTGCCCGCGGCTGAGGACGACGACCCGATCGGCGACCGCGTCCGCCTCATCGAGGTAATGCGTGGCGAAGAGCACCGTGCGACCCTCGTCGGCGAACGCGCGCATCTGATCCCAGAAGGCGCGGCGCGTCTCGACGTCCATGCCCACCGTCGGCTCGTCGAGGAAGACGATCTCCGGATTGCCGGCGATCGCCAGGGCGAACCGCACGCGCTGCTGCTGGCCGCCCGAGAGACGCTCGACGCGCCGATCACGAATGTCCGCCGCGCCGGCCCGCTGCAGCAGCTCACCGAGCGGCAGGGGGTGCGGGTAGAAGCGCCGGACGCAGTCGGTCAGCTCGGCCACGCTGACACCCGCCGGGAGCCCCGATTCCTGCAGCAGCGCACCGATCTGGCCCGAGCCGACAGCCCCCTCGGGCGCCTCGCCGAGCACCCGGACCGTTCCCGTGTCGGGCCGTCGCAGGCCGAGCATGCAACCGATGGCGGTCGACTTCCCGGCCCCGTTGGGACCGAGGAGCGCGACCGTCTCGCCCCGGCCGATGTCGAAGGACACGCCGTCGAGCGCACGGACAGGACCGTACGTCTTCACGACCGAACCGAAGGCCACGGCTGGTGTGTCCTGCGGGGTCGCAGCGGTGATCGCGCCGAGCGGCGTGCCGCCGCTGGGCGGGGAATGGCGGGAGAGAGCGCCGGACGGTGTCACGTGCATGAGCTCCTGTTGATCGAGCCGGAGCACGGGGGCGACGTGCCCTCGGGAACGGCTGTGCATCTCGGGATCACCGTACGAGGCGGCCACGGGAATGCGGAAGTGTGCGGCATCCGGATCCGTCCGTGACGGGGCACGGAAGTCCGGCATGACATCCGTCATGGGTGACCTGTTCGGCTACCATCCGCGCGTGGCCGAGATCAGCTCCGGCGCCTCGATGCCGCTCATCGTCGACGTCGACACCGGCATCGACGACGGCCTGGCCCTGCTCTACGCGTGCGCCTCACCCGAGGCCGAGATCGTCGCCGTCACCTGCGAGGCCGGCAACGTCGACGCCCGACAGGTCGCGGAGAACACGCGCGCGCTCCTCGAGCTCGTCGGCCGAAGCGACGTGGAGGTGGCGCTCGGGCGCGAGCGGCCGCTCGTGCGCGAGTTGGTCACCACGCCCGAGACGCACGGCCCGCGCGGGATCGGGTACGCGGAGCTGCCGCCGGCCCGGACGCCGCTATCGCCGCGACACGCCGCGGAGCTGCTGGTGGAGGAGGCGCGGCGGCGGCCCGGGCAGCTGACCCTGGTGACGCTCGCCCCGCTCACGAACGTGGCGCTGGCGGTGCTGCGGGAACCGGACCTGCCGCTGCTCCTGCGGCGCCTGGTCGTCATGGGCGGCAGCTACCGGTCGCCGGGCAATACGGCCCCCACGACGGAGTGGAACGTGCAGGTCGACCCCGACGCGACGCGCGTCGTCTTCCGCGCGTTCGGGGCCCCCGAGATCGTGGCGGCGCGGGAGGCGCGGGGGCTTCCGGGTCGGCCACTGGCACTCGGCCTCGACGTGACGGAGCGGGCGAAGTTCACGCCCGAGCATCTGGCGCGCCTGTTCGAGCGCGTCGGCGCCACCCCGGCGACGAACCCCCTGCTGCGCTTCATCGACGATGCACTGCGGTTCTACATGGAGTTCCACAGCCGTTATGACGGCTTCTACGGCGCCTTCATCCACGATCCCCTGGCACTCGCCGTCGCGCTGGATCCCTCGCTCGTGCGGAGCGAGGCGCTCGCCGTGGACGTGGAGCTCGGGGGCACGCTGACGACGGGCGAGACGGTGACCGACTGGCGGCGCGTGTGGGCCAGGCCGCCGAACCTCGACATCGCCGTCGATGCGGCGGCTGATGTGTTCCTGGAGCGGCTGATCGAGCGCATCGGGAGTCTCGCGCGGCGGCGCTGACCAGCTCGCGCGGCGGTCGCGGTCGGGAGATCGGGCCAATCAGGCCACCCGTCCCTGCAGTGCGGACTGGCAGCGCGTCTCTCCGCGTGGCAAGCTGAGGGCGCCAGCCGCCGCAGGCGCGCCAGGAAGCGAAGGGAGGATGCACCGTGGACTGGCTCTCTCGGCAGTTCCCCACCCGCGTGATCGTGCTGATGCCCGTGGCCATCGCCATCAACATCGTCCTGGGCTACACGGTCCAGACGGTCCTGAAGCTGCCAATCTATCTCGACTCCATCGGCACGATCCTGGTCGGGGTCCTCGCCGGTCCCATCCCGGGCGCCCTCACCGGGATCCTGGCGAACCTGATCTGGCAGTACGCGCCGGGCATCGGTGGCGGGACCATCGGTCCGTTCGCCGTCACCGCCGGGGTCATCGGCCTGCTCGCCGGACTGTGGGGCTACCTGGGTGTCTACCGGCCGCGGCCCACCAGCGGCGCACAGCTGTACGCCGCAGCCGTCCTGGGCGCCGCGATCGTCCTCGTCCTGGCGTGGCGCATCTACACCAGCCCGGTGTACGGAAGCGCCCCGAGCGAAGGCGGCTACGGCGCCGGCGTGTACGGGGTCATCGCGGCGATCGGAGGGATCGCGGCGGTGGTCGTCGGGGGCTTCATCCTCCTGCGACGCGATGCCGCCGGAGCATACGTCGCCGTGGCGGGCGCGCTGACCGGCATCGTGGCCGCGATCGTCTCGGCACCGATCGCCGCCTACCTCTTCGAGGGAGTCACCGGTTCCGGGACCGATCTCATCGTCGCGGCACTCCGCCAGGGTGGCGCCGATGTCTTCAACGCCTCTCTCGGCCAGGGCCTCTTCAGCGACCCCATCGACAAGACCATCACGAGCTTCGTCGTGTTCATCGTCCTGATGAGCATCTCTCCGCGGGTGATCGCCCGCTTCCCGCTGGGCGAGCGAACCGTGGGCGATCGCGCGGAGCGCATGGCCTGACGCATCGCGCACCGATCGATGCCGGGCCAGTCCGCCGCCAGCGGGGAGGTCGCCCTGGCTGACCGACCGCGCGAGACGCGGCTGCCCGACTACGTCCTGCGCGAGCCGCGCGGAACGTATCACTCGCTGAACCCGACCACGAAGCTCGTCATCGCCTTCGCGGAGGCCGCCGTCGCGTTCGGCGTGCGCGGGTGGACGGGGCCGATCGCCGTGCTCGTCGTCCTCGCCGCAACCGCCGTCGTGGCCGGCGTGGCCCGCCGCATGGTCCCCTTCGTGCTTGCCACGTTTCCGCTCGTCATCTCGATCCTGCTGGTGAACACCCTGCTGTACCCGGGGGCGACGGACGTCATCATCCGCGTGGGCCCGCTGGATCCGACCTGGAGCGGCCTGACGGCCGCGCTGCAGGCCACGCTCCGGGTCGTGGCGTTTGCCCTCTCGGCTGCGCTCCTTGCCCTGACCACGCCGACGGACGACCTGCTGGCCGATCTGGAACGGCGTGGCCTGGGCAGGCGCGGGACGTTCGTCATCGGCTCGGCGATCCGGATGGTGCCGCGGATGGGAGAGCGGGCGGGCGAGATCACCGACTCGCAGCGCGCGCGCGGCATGGACACGGAGGGGGGCATCTCCCGGCGGGTGCGAGGCGTGATCCCGCTGGCGGGGCCGATGATCTTCGGCGCCCTCACCGATGTCGAGGAGCAGGCGATGGCGCTCGAGGCGCGTGCCTTCTCCGCGCCGGCGCGGCGAACGGTGCTGCGCGTGCTCCCGGACAGCGGCGCCCAGCGATTGCTCCGTTGGGTCCTGTTCCTGGGCGCCGTGGCGGCGGTCGCCGCGGAGATCGCCGGCGTGCTGCACCTCCCGTGAGCGACGGTCGCGGGCGCGGTCGGCCCGCCCGCAGCGACTGCCGGCCTGCCCGCCGGGTCAGCGCTGGCCGGCCACCAGCGGGCCGACGCGCCGGCTTCGCTCGAGCTCCAGGGAACCGGTGCGCGCGCCCCTCCCGTGCACCCGGAAGCCGGAGCGTCCGGCGATGACGATCGCCCTGGTCGACGCCAGCTACCGCTACGCCGGGACGACGCGCAACGTGCTCTCCGGCATCGACCTGCAGGTCGGCTCCGGCATGGTGGTCGGTCTCGTCGGACCGAATGAAGCGGGCAAGAGCACGCTCTGCCTGGTCGCGTCCGGGCTGGCACCCGCTGCGATGGGCGGGCACCTCGAGGGATCGGTGGCCGTGGATGGCGTCGAGACGACGGCGCTGCGGCCGCACGAACTCGCCCAGCGCTGTGGCGTCCTGTTCCAGAACCCGACCACGCAGCTATCGGGCACCGCCGTGACCGTCTTCGAGGAACTCGCGTTCGGTCCGCGGAATCTGGGCCTGCCGGCGAGCGAGGTCGTCGACCGAGTCGAGTGGGCCATGGCGGCGCTCGGAATCGAGGCGCTCGCATCGAAGGACCCGACGCGTCTCTCGGGAGGGCAGGCGCAGCTCGTCGCCCTGGCATCGGTCCTTGCGCTCCGCCCCGCGCACCTCGTCCTCGACGAGCCCACCAGCCAGCTCGACCCCCAGGGCACCCGCCTGGTGGGGGAGGCCCTGGCGCGTATCGCCGCCGAGACAGGGACCGCACTGCTCGTCGCGGAACACAAGACGGACCTGCTTGCCCGACTGGCGGCGCGGGTGGTCGTCCTCGCCGACGGCGCCATCGCGTTCGAGGGACCGGCCGACGAGGTCCTGGGCGACCCCAGACTGCCCGAGCTCGGCGTGGAGCCTCCGGCCGCGGTCCGCCTGGATCGCGCGCTCGCCGCGGCCGGGATTCCGCCAGAGGTGCGTCGGACGGCACGCGGCGTGCCGGATGCGGCTGCGGGGAGCAGCCTGCCGGATGCCGCTGCGGCCGGGGGCAGCCTGCCGGATGCCGATGCGGGGAGCCTGCCGGATGCCGATGCGGGGAGCAGCCGGTGAGCATCCCCGTCGCGCTCGAGCACGTCTCCTTCACGTATCCCGATGGCACGCAGGCCCTGGACGACGTGAGCCTGCAGATCGACGCGGGGGAGCTCGTCGCCATCGTGGGGCAGAACGGCTCGGGCAAGTCGACGCTCGTGCGGCACCTGAACGGCCTGCTCCGCCCGACCGAGGGGCACGTGCTCGTCGGAGGAGAGGATGCGCGGCCGATGCATGTCGCCGCCCTCGCGGGGCGCGTCGGTCTCGCGTTCCAGAACCCGGACCGGCAGATCTTCGCCGGACGCGCTAGCGCCGAGGTGAGCTTCGGGCCGCGCAACCTGGGACTCCGCGGCGCCGAGCTGGATCGGGCCGTCGACGACGCGCTCGCGGCCGTCGGCCTGCATGACCAGGCGAACGCCAATCCGTACGACCTGGGCTACTCGCGGCGGAAGCTGCTGTCGCTCGCCTCGGTCCTGGCGATGCGCACCCCCGTGGTGGTCCTGGACGAGCCGACCACGGGCCAGGACGCGCGCGGCGTGGGCCGGGTGCGCGCCATCGTGGAGGCGCTCTCGACCGAGGGCCGCACCGTCATCGCGGTGAGCCACGACATGCGCTTCGTCGCGGAGACGTTCGCGCGGATCGTGGTGATGCGGTCGGGGCGGATCATCCTGGATGGCCCTCCCGCGGACGTGTTCGCCGAGCCCAACTGGCCCGCGCTCGCGTCGACGTTCCTCGAGCCGCCGCTGGCAGCGCATGTTGGGGCTCGGCTCGGCCTGGGAAGCACGCCCACGGAGGCGAGCCTGGTGGCCGCGCTGCGGGACGGCGAGCGCGCGACCTCGTAGCCGAGCGCGCGACCTCATAGCCGCGCGGGCGACCCC
>JBJKRK010000014.1:0-2537 GCA_046704705.1 Candidatus Limnocylindrales bacterium
CGCATCGCCGCGCAGGCGCATCGCCGCGCAGACGCATCGCCGCGCAGACGCATCGCCGCGCAGACGCATCGCCGCGCAGACGCATCGCCGCGCAGGCGCATCGTGGGGTGACGCCCCCCGCGGAGCGGCCCGGCCACGGAACGGGCCCGACCGGGGCGACTGCGGCACCGCGGCCGGCCCCCGATCGGCCGGCATGACTCCCGGGCAGGCAGGCCACCCATCGGCCGGCATGGCTCTCCGGCCAGCAAGCGGCTGCGCCGAACCCTTTCTGCGGCCTCCGCGCCTATAATCGGGGTACCTGTGGGTCTTACCATGCCTGCAGGCATCCTGACCGGAGGTCGAACTCCTCTTGAACACGCGCTTCCTGCGGAACGGCATCGTGATGCTGGTCCTCGTCGTGGGGACGGCAGCGCTGCTGTACACCGTATTCGTCCCATCCAACCCCGAGAAGGTCATCCCGTACCAGGGCGGCTCTGACTCGTTCCTGGGTCTCGTCTCGCAGGGCAAGGTCGCGAAGGTCGTCCCGCAGGGGGCGCAGATCGAGATCACGCTCGCCGACGGGACGGTCGAGATGACGCAGATGCCGAACGTGAACACGACGAACGTGCAGGCGGACATCAAGGCCGCCTGCAACACGTCGGCCTGCGACTACAGCAAGATCGTCATCAACCCGACCAACCCGCCCGAGACAGGCCAGTGGCTTGGCCTCTTGATCAGCGCGCTGCTGCCGGTGCTGCTGATCGGCGGCTTCATCTTCTTCATGATGCGTCAGGCACAGGGCACGAACAACCAGGCCCTCTCCTTCGGCAAGAGCCGCGCCCGCATGTTCCTGGGCAACAAGCAGGTCGTCACCTTCGCCGACGTGGCGGGGGTGGACGAGGCGAAACAGGAGCTCCAGGAAGTGGTGGAGTTCCTGAAGTATCCCGAGAAGTTCAACTCTCTGGGCGCGCGCATCCCCAGAGGCGTGCTCCTCATCGGCTCGCCCGGCACGGGCAAGACGCTCCTCGCGCGCGCGGTGGCAGGTGAAGCCGGGGTGCCCTTCTTCTCCATCTCGGGCTCCGAGTTCGTCGAGATGTTCGTCGGTGTCGGCGCCTCGCGAGTGCGCGACCTCTTCGACCAGGCGAAGCGCAACTCCCCCTGCATCGTCTTCGTCGACGAGATCGACGCGGTGGGTCGCCAGCGCGGGGCAGGCCTGGGCGGCTCGCACGACGAGCGCGAGCAGACGCTGAACCAGATCCTCGTCGAGATGGACGGCTTCGACACGAACACGAACGTCATCGTGGTGGCCGCGACGAACCGTCCCGACGTGCTCGACCCGGCGCTCCTGCGTCCCGGGCGCTTCGACCGCCAGGTCGTGCTCGACCGGCCCGACATGCGCGGCCGCCTCGAGATCCTCAAGGTGCACATCCGGGGCAAGCCATTGGACAAGGGCCTGGAGCTCGAGTCGATCGCGCGCTCCTCGCCGGGCTTCTCGGGCGCCGATCTCGCCAACCTCGTGAACGAGGCCGCCATCTTGGCCGCGCGGCGCAACAAGAAGGTCATCTCGGGGCCCGAGTTCGCCGAGGCGCTCGAGCGCGTGATGGCGGGCCCGGAGCGCAAGAGTCGCATCATCAGCGACGCCGAGAAGGCGATCATCGCGTACCACGAGGGCGGGCACGCGCTCGTGCAGCGCATCCTGCCCAAGTGCGATCCGGTGACGAAGGTGAGCATCATCAGCCGGGGCATGGCCCTGGGCTACACGATGGCGCTCCCCGAGGAGGACCGCTACCTCCAGTCGAAGAGCGAGTTCGAGGACAAGATCGCGGGCCTGCTCGGCGGCAACGCGTCGGAGCGGCTCATCTTCGGGGACACCACGACGGGCGCCTCGAACGACATCGAGAAGGCCACGAACCTCGCCCGCAAGATGGTCACCGAGTACGGCATGAGCGAGAAGCTCGGCCCGCTCGCCCTCGGCAAGCGCGACGAGATGGTGTTCCTCGGTCGCGAGCTCGGGGAGCAGCGCAACTACTCCGACGAGGTGGCCCGCCAGATCGACGAGGAGGTGCGCACGATCATCGACCGCGGCTACGCCCGCGCGATGGAGGTGCTCACCACGCACCGCGACCGGCTCACCGCGCTCGCCGAGCGCCTCGTCGCGGAAGAGACGATCGAGCAGTCGGAGTTCGACGCGATGTTCGCCGACATCCCCGACCCGCGCAAGGAGCAGGGCGGCAGCCCCACGCCGCGACCGACGGTCCCGCCGGCCCCGGCGAGCACCCCGGCGCCGGCCGGCCAGGGGCCCGCGACGTCGCCCGCACCGACACCCACGCCGGCCTGAGCGTCCGGGGCCGGCACAGCGCCGGAGTATGCGGCAGGCCGCCGCACACACGGAAGTGAGCAACGAGGCGGGTCCTCCGGGGCCCGCCTCCCGCATGGTACGCCCGGCATGGGCAGCAGCCTGGAGGTGAAAGTCCTCTGCAGGAGGCGGTGGTGCCAACTGCGAGCCAGAGGCAACGGCGTCACCGTGAGGTGGGGTCGGAAGGAAGCCCGAGACAAAG
>JBJKRK010000015.1:0-6814 GCA_046704705.1 Candidatus Limnocylindrales bacterium
CACGGGTGGCCGCGCCGCAGGTGGCGCAGCAGCTCGCGACGCGCGAGCTCGGGCTGGTGACGCCGGATCGGCGTCAGGTCACAGTGGAACCGGCGCGCCGCCTTGCGCAGCTGGCGCTCGTCCGTGCCGCTTCCCGGATCCGTCCCGGCGATCTCGGTGATGACCCCCTCGGGCGCGAAGATGCCGAGGGTCACCAGGGCGTGCTTGAGCGCGAAGGGTCCGCACTGCCAGCGGTTGGGTTGTGGATAGAGACCCATTCGGTTCTCGACGTGAGGAGGCGGACCGCCGGGGGAATGCACATATTACCGCATGGCCGATACCCCCGCGACCCCGACGGCTGCATCCACGCCGACCGTGGCGATCGTCTACAACCACGTGGGCGTCGACGAGTACGTCGCGCTCAAGGAGGTGGACCCGGCCACCCTCGACTTCACCCCCGAATACCCGATCGACGTCGCCACCGTGCTCGAGGAGTACGAGGCGATCCGGAACGCGCTGACCGAGGTCGGCTGCCGGGCCGAGCTGTTCAACGTGGAGGACGACGTCGACCGGCTGATCGCGTACTTGCGGGAGCGGCGCCCCGACGTCGTCTTCAACCTCGTGGAGTACCTGCGCGACGACGCCGGGCTGGAGGTGGCGGTGGCCGGCCTCTACGAGCTGCTCCAGGTGCCGTACACCGGCGCCGCGCCGCTCGCCCTCGGCCTCTGCCAGCGCAAGGGAACCACCAAGCAGCTGCTGCTGGCCAACGGCGTGCGGACGCCGCGCTTCCACCTGCTCGAAGGGCCGAACCTGCGCCGGCGGCACGGGCTGCACTTTCCGATGATCGTGAAGCCGTCGCGTGAGGACGCGAGCGTCGGCGTGGAGGCCGACTCGGTGGTCTACGAGCCGGAGAAGCTCCACGCGCGGATCGCGTACTGCTACGAGGAGTACGGCACGCCCATTCTCGTCGAGGAGTTCATCGAGGGGCGCGAGCTGCACATCTCCGTGCTCGGCAACGACCCGCCCGTCGCGCTGCCGCTCCTCGAGTACGAGCTGTCGGGGCTGCCGGCGGACATGCCGCGGATCATCAGCTACGCCAGCAAGTGGGATCCGCTGCAGGAGGAATACCACCACGTGCACAGCATCTGCCCCGCGAAGGTGAGCCGGGCCGTGGAGCGCCGCGCGAAGGACGCCGCGCTGGCCGCCTATCGCCTCACCAGCTGCCGGGACTACGCGCGAATCGACGCGCGGCTGTCGAAGGACGGGAAGGTCTACATCCTCGAGGTCAACCCGAACCCGGACCTGACCGAGGACGTGTCGTTCATGGAGTCCGCGGCGGCGGCGGGGATGACGTTCGGCCGGACGCTCAGGGCGATCGTGGACATGGCGCTGGCGCGACGGCCGCAGCCATCCACCGATCAGGTGTCGGAGGGGGCGCCGGTCGCTCCCTGAGAGCAGGCGGGGCCCCTGCCCCCGCACCAACCGGCGCGACGCGCCATGCGATGCGTCCGCCGACTCCCAATCATGCCGGCCGCCCCGCCGATCGACCTCGCGCATTCCTGCGGACTTCCGCGTCCCCGTCGCGACGGCATCTCATCCGTCGCTTCCGACGGTCTTGGTGTGAATCTCCCGGGTCAACGTTTCGATTCTCTCGCTCAGGCCTTTCGTCAGCGCCGTCAAATCCGTGTTCAGCTTCATCAGAACCAGTATTTGCTGCGTTTGAGCTTCGGCGGATATCTGGCGCTCTTCATTGGCCTTCGAAATCTCCTCCCGATGAACGGCGTCGGCCTGGGCCAGCTGTTTGTCTCGATCCGCCTGCCGCGTCTGGGCGAGCAGGATCAATGGCGCAGCGTAGGCGGCCTGGAGGCTGAACATCAAATTGAGCAGGATGAACGGATATACATCGAACTTCGTGACTCCGGTCATGTTGACGACAATCCATGCCGCCACGAGGAGAGTTTGCCCAACCAGAAATTTCGGCGTACCGAAGAACCGCGCGAACGACTCGGCTTTCAGACCGAACCAGTCGTCTCCGAACGCGGAACCGAGATGAAGATTCGGCAACCGGTAACGAAGTGGAGGATGAGCGCCGCGCTGCGGGCTCGGGACGTTCGTCTCGGAATTCTCTGCTGCCATTGATGCCTCCCAGTCGTGTGCTGAAGGAATGCGGCTTTCGGTCGGCTCCCTCCCAGGTTACGTCAGCGTGCCGCTCCCGACATCAGCATGATCAACGTGAAGCCTTCGTCCGGGCGCGACGGCCGCCCTACCCCCGCATCAGCTTCCGATACGTCACCCGGTGCGGCTGATCGGCATCCGGGCCCTTCCGCTCTTTCAGATCTTCCATATACGAACCGAAAGTCCCCTCGGTTCAACCCACTGCGCGGTGTTGTCTTGGCTGGCCCAATTGGAAGTCCGTGCCGAGCATCGCGTTGTGCCGCAAGTCGGTACGGCTCAGGAATGCGCCGAACGCGATGGATACAAACCGCGCTTGTATCGCTCACGCCGCACGGGTTACGGCGTGCCGGTCTCTCCGCGTGCCCGAACCGCGAACGCAAGAAAATAGCGCCGGAGTCCGGCAACCGAAGATGCGGGGACGGCGCCTCCAAAGAGGAATTCGCAGAACCCTTCCCGGGCCCGCAGAATCTCGCGGCGCCGAGGGCCCGCCCAGCGGGGGTCGGCAGCCGTGAGATCGAACATCTCCAGTGCCCGGGCCAGCGCGAGGTCACGGCGTGGCCCGTTGCCGGCCTCCTGCGCGCGGAACGTCCGCTCGACCTCGCTGCCCACATGCGCGAGCTGCTCGGCCAACGTGAAACGCCCCCAGCGGGCCGCGGCGTCGGTGTGATAGACAGGCAGCGCCATCAGTCGGCCACCAATTGGGACACCACGCCACGGATGGCCTCGCGAACCGATGGATTCTCGACATCGCGGCTTCGATTCCCCTGGGAGGGCCGCACGTTGATCATCGAGTCGAATTCGATCCACGCCGCGTCGTGGCTACCTGGGTAGAGATTGATCCCCCAGAGATCAAGCTGCCGCGACCCTTCATCCATCAGCACGGCTTCCTCGTCGGCATGGAGCTCACCGCCCACCGCCATGATTCCGCGCTCGACGTCGACCACGGCTTTCACCATGTCTCCGAATTGCTGCGCGGCCAGAGCGGTCAATTCGGCTCGAGCAATACGCGTGCGGACGATGAGCATGCGCGGAAACTTACCCTGCTACCTGGCTTTTGCCAGGCAGTCACGGCGTTCGGGGCGGCCGGTCGCGTGAGGACGCATTCCACTCGATCGCAGCCGGCCATCGGTTGGGGGCCGGAGTTGAACGGCTCGGCCATTCACCGACTCTACCCCCGCACCAGCTTCCGATACGTCACCCGGTGCGGCTGATCCGCATCCGGCCCCTTCCGCTTTTTCAAATCCTCTATATACGAACCGAAATTCCCCTCGAACTACGCACGCGGAAGCGTGGTTGGGGCCTGTTCGCCTCTCTGTTCGGAGGAGAAACTCTACCAGGTCGTGTAGTTCGCCTTTGTCACGCGTGCGGACTCGTGACACGACCTCCTGTCACTGAACCGCTGCACCGCCGACATCGCGGCGCCGTTCAGGTAGCGCTTTGGTGCGCCGTCAGCGACGTGGCTCGACACAGCGACGCCGAGTGTTGGTTAGCTTTCCATCGTGAGACACTGCCTATTGGTCGTTGGAATCGCGGCCTCCATGCTCTCGGCAAGTCGGGGCGACGCGCAGCGACCCGCCCAGCCCGCCCCGCCCGCCCCGCCCGCCCTGCCCCCCGGCCTGACGATGCCTTGGGTGGTCCGCCAGCCGCACGAGATCGTCGGCTACCTGCTCTTCGATCCCGTCACGGTCGCGCCCCAATTACCGCCAACACTGCGGTTCATCACGGTCGGGGAACTGGCGACCGATGGCGTGCCGTGGGCGAAGCGGTATCTGGCAGACGTCCCCTCGCGGCAGCGGTGGGGCATCTCGTTCCTCGAGATCGTCCGCATGGACACCTTCGCCATCGATGGGCGTTCTCCGCACTGGCCCGACCACGGCGCCGTCGCGCTCTGGTTCGCGCGCGTCGCCCCTGCGGATTCGACGGTGAATCTCGGGTCTGGCGTTCCGCTGCTCGTGCTCGATTTCTGGCTGCCCGACAGCGCGTATGTACGCGAGATGCGCCGGAATGGCTACTACGCCAGATACGGCGACGCGCGACTGACCCGGGAGGCGAACGGTACGTGGCGCGGCTCGATTCGGGCAGACGGATTGCGCGCCACTGCCGCTTGCACGCCCACGGGTCCCATTTCGGGAGGGCCGGCGTCGCGCGGCAGTCAGGCGTTGTTCCCGCCGGCCTCGTCGGGGCTCACCGGCGTCGTCCGCATTGCATTCGCCGGGCACCGCGTGCAGTCATGCGCCGAAGTCGCGACGTGGACCATACGCGGGGCGCACCCCATCGCGCGCGGCGTGGTCCTCGGAGCCTCCGACTTCCAATTCGGCTACGATCTTGTGGGCGGAGTCGGGAAACCCTGAGCGCTCGCCCCGTGCGTCAACTGTCGCCGGTCGACGCCCGGATGGCTAGCCCCGCACCAGCTTCCGGTACGTCACCCGGTGCGGCTGATCCGCATCCGGGCCCTTCCGCTTCTTCAGATCTGCTATATACGAACCGAAAGTCCCCTCGGTTCAACCGACTTGGCAGTGTTGTTTTGGCTGGGCCAATTGGAAGTCAATGCGGTGCGTGGCGTTGCGCCGCAAGTCGGTACGGCTCGTTTGCAGGCCAACCCCGGCGGTTACAAACCTCGTTTGTAACGAGCTCACCCAGTCGGAGAACGTGGACACGGCTTCCGCAGTGCGCCATGCTGCCGTCGACCGTCCCGAACGGCGAGCCAAACGCTTCGCCAATCCGCGAGCCGCCCTGGTCCAAGCTCTAGGGATGGGGCCTGTGGATATGCACGCTTTATCGCGACCCCCCAGTCGCTCTAACGTGATTTGAGCCGGAGTGGCAGCTTGTTCTGTCGTAATGTATCCACAAGTCGCTGCAAGATAGCAACTTAGGCAATGTGGCCGTGGGACATCTAGGGTGGGTCAACCCCAGCATTCGCTGGCATAGACGTCTCCTCGGGTTGTGCCACATAGACATTTCTCCTTCCTAGAAGGCGAATTGTCGCGTATATTGTCCTTATGGCAAGGACAATTCCGAACGAACTCCTGCAACTGAAATTGGCCGAGGCCGTTGCTGCACCCGTCCGTACACTCACTCGCCGCGATATCCGGCTCCCGCAGATTGCGGACAAACCTCGAGCGATTATCGGTGTCCGGCGGGGCGGCAAGACCTCCTTCATGGAGCAGTTGAGGGGCGACAGAATCACCCAGGGGCGGCCGCGCGAATCCCAAGTGCTCCTCGGGCTCGAGGACGAACGCCTCGTGGGCATGACGGCGGCCGACCTCGGCTGGGTCATCGACGAGCATGCGCGCGAGTATCCGGCCATTCGCAGTGCCCGACTGCTCTCGCTGTACCTCGACGAGGTGCAAGCCGTGCCTGGCTGGGAATCCCTGGTGCACCGCCTCGGCGAAGCCCATGACGTCGAGATATTTGTTTCGGGCTCGTCGGCCAAACTGCTCAGCCAAGAAGTCGCGACGGCCTCTCGCGGGCGACTCATCGAGGTGCTCGTCCACCCGTTCTCGTTCCGCGAGGCCCTGCGCCACGCCAGCGCCGAGCCAGACGTGCCTTGGACCCAGCTCGGTCCGGCCGCCCGGGCCGACATGGATGCTCGGTTGCGCGCCTACCTGCAAACGGGCGGCTTCCCGGAAGCGCAGGGGACGGACGTCCGGGATCGCACAAGACTCCTGACCGGCTACGTCGACGCCATGGTGCTTCGGGATGTCATCGAGCGCCACAAGGTTTCGAACCCCACCGCGCTTCGCGCGTTGCAACGTCATCTTTTGGCAACCCCGGGTGGGAACTTCACTGTGCAGAAGTTCTACGACTCGCTCCGGTCACAGGGCATCGCGGTCTCAAAAGACACCCTGCATGCGTATCTCAGTCACCTGCAGGATGCGTTTCTCATCCGCGTGCTGAGCATGCACAGCGCATCCGAACGGCAGCGCATGGTGAACCCGCGAAAGATCTATCCGGTGGACCCAGGCCTCATCCCGCTGTATGAACGGCCTGGTCGCGAACACCGCGGACGGGCGTTGGAGACCACGGTGCTGCTCGAACTGGAGCGGCGGGAGTACGATGTCACCTGGCTCCGCGTCGGCGACGATCGGGAGGTCGACTTCCTCGCGATTCGCCCTGGCGACCCGCCGCTCCTCGTGCAGGTCTGTCACGATACGACAGCCGACCGGACTTGGGACCGGGAAATCGCCCCGCTCGCGCAAGCGGCGGCAGACCACCCAAGCGCCCTCGCGCTGCTGATCACGCAGGACTCGTCGCCGCCGGCCCGGGCGCTGCCGGCCGGGGTGCGCTGGTACTCCGCCGCGGAATGGCTGCTCGAAAGGTCATGATACGCAGCGGGTCGAAATGCCCGGGTGTCGTTCTGGCGGCCCCCTTCCCTGTTAGTTGGACCGGGGCGACTGGCGGAATACGGGCCCGATGATCTCGAACTGATCCACCTGCCCCAGCTCTATCAGGGGGACTGACCCTGGTGCTCGGCGCCGACTGCGAGTGCCTCATGTCCAGGCGCGACGGCCGCCCTACCCCCTCACAAGCTTGCGATACGTCACCCGATGCGGCTGATCCGCATCCGGCCCCTTCCGCTTTTTCAGATCCTCTATATACGAACCGAAATTCCCCTCGAACTACGCACACGAAATCGTGGTTATGACGGGATCAGGGTCCT
>JBJKRK010000016.1:0-7342 GCA_046704705.1 Candidatus Limnocylindrales bacterium
GCCGATCTGCCCGGCCTGCAGGGGCAGGATCTCCGGGGGCGGTGTCGGCGTGGGCGCCGGCGCTTGCGCGAGGGCGTCGGGCGCGCAGCTGCCCGCGAGCAGCACGGCGACGATGAGGGCGGCGAGATAACGCATGGCTGTCGGTCGCACGCTGGGGGTTCCGATCCGCGACCGGCCCGGCTGCCCGGCCACCGGGGAACAGGCTACGGCGGCAGGTCAACCGCCTTCGCCCCAGGGACCGTGTGGGGCCGTGCCGGGCGCCCGGACGGAGGGGCCGGGGAGGGCGAGTGCCACCGGATGGGCGCCGCCGACCTTCGCGGAAGGCGCCGCCCGTCGGCGCGTCAGCTCCACAGCGCCGGGTCGGCCGCCCGAACTGAGCGGGCCGCCCGTCGGTGGGTCACTGGATGGCGTACGAGACCTGCACCTGCACGGTGACCTCGGTCGTGCCGGGAACGACGGGCGTGGAGGCGCCCTTGCCGGCCGGGGATGCCTCGTAGGCCACGGGCATCGGCGACGGCGCGCTCACCTCGCTGATCGAGACGACCCCGCCGAGCGACACGCCGGCGGCGCGCGCGAGTTCCAGGGCCCGTGCGCGGGCATCGGCGATCGCCGCCGTGCGCGCCTGCGACGTGGCCGCGGTCGGGTCGTTCACCGAGAAGCTGATTCCCTGCACCGACGTCGCGCCGGCACTCACCGCGTCGTCGATGAGCTTGCCGGTGTCGGAGAGGTTGCGCACCTTGACCTGGAGCGACTGGCTCGCCTCGAAGCCGAGCAGCTTCTGCGAGTTGTTGCTGTAGTCGTACACGGGGTTCAGGCCCACGTTCACCGTGGCCAGGTCGCTGTTCGCAATGCCGTGCTTCTTCACCGCCGCGAGCACCGAGGACATGGCGCTCGCCGCCTCACTCTGCGCCGCCGAGGCGGTCGAGGCGCGCTCGTTGACGCCGACGACGACCGTGGCCACGTCCGGCGTGAGTGTGACGCTGCCGATCCCCATGACGGAGATCGTGTTGGTGGCCTGGTCGGTGGCGGCGACGGGCGGCGCCACCGGATCGCTCTGCCGCGCCACGCCGGCAAGGACGGGCGACGCGGCAAGGGCCGCCAGCGCGACGGCGACCAACGCCAGCGTGGTGGATGACGAGATGCGGGTGCGGTTCATCAGCGGCGCTCCTCGAATGCGGATACGGGATACGGACCGGCTTCCTCGACGCCGCCAGGGGCCGTATGGTTCCCGCGCCGTGCCTCAGGAGTGTCGCGCGCGGAGCAGTTCGCCGAACTCCTCGGCGGGCATCGGCCGCGCGATGTGGTACCCCTGCCCCCGGTCGCAGTGGAGATCGCGGAGCAGCTCCAGCTGATCCTGCGTCTCGACTCCCTCGGCGGTGACGTTGAGGCCGAGCCCGTGAGCGAGCGTGACCACGGCGCGAATGATCGACGCGCTGGTGTCGTCGGTGCCCAACCCCGCCACGAACACACGGTCGATCTTCAGTCCCACCACCGGCAGCCGGCGCAGATAGCCCAGCGACGAGTACCCGGTGCCGAAGTCGTCGATCTCGAGCCTCACGCCCAGCGCATGCAATGCGGCCAGGACGCCGCGGGTCGTGCGGGTCTCTTCCATGAGGGCGCTCTCGGTGATCTCGAGGCCAAGACACGCCGGATCGAGCCCGACGTCGTGAAGGACGCGCTGCACGGTGGCCACGAGGTCGGCGCGCGCGACCTGGCGGGCCGACAGGTTGACGTTGATGGCGAGAGGGACATCGCGCGGCTGTGCATCCTGCCAGCGTTTCGTCTGCCGGCAGGCCTGCTCCAGCACACGGCGCCCCAGGGGGAGGATCAGGCCGGTCTGCTCGGCGAGCCCCACGAACGCGTCCGGGGCGAGGAGGCCCCGGCGTGGATGCGGCCAGCGAACCAGCGCCTCCGCTCCCACGATGCGCCCATCCGCGAGGTCGACGATGGGTTGGTAATGGAGCACCAGCTCGTCCCGCTTGATCGCCCGCCGGAGGTCGGTCTCCAGCTCCAGCCGCTCGGCGGGGATCTCCCCCATGCCCGGATCGAACACAGCCTGGCGTGTCGCGCTGTCCGACTTCGCCCGGTGCAGCGCAACATCCGCGTCCCGCAGGAGATCGGCCGCGTCCTGCCCACGACCCGTCCCCAGCGCGATGCCGACACTCGCGCTCACGTACGTCTCCTGCTCGTCCAGCTGGAACGGCGCCTCCAGCCGCTCCGCGAGCCGTTCGGCGACGCCCGTCGCCTCGCGCAGTCCACGCACCCGCGCGAGAAGCACGGCGAATTCGTCGCTCCCCAGACGGGCGACGGTGTCGCCCGGACGCGTGAGCTCCTCGAGCCTGCGGGCCACGCCGAGGAGCAGGGCATCGCCGGCGCGGTGCCCGTAGCTTTCGTTGACGAGCGTGAAGCGGTCCAGATCCAGGACGAGGAGCGCCACGCGATGGTCGGCGTCGCGGGCGCGGCCCAGGGCGCTGGAGAGGTGGTCCATCAGCAGGGCGCGGTTCGGGAGGCCGGTGAGCGGATCGTAGAGCGCCTGGCGGATGAGCTGCGCCTCGAAGTCCTGCCGCTCGGTGACGTCGCGGCCGCTCGCGACGATGCCGGCCACGTTCGGGTCGTGCAGCAGGTTGCGGCCGTGCGCATCGAGCGTGCGCCAGGATCCGTCGGCGTGCCGCATTCGGACCACGAACGTCCCGGCGTGGTCCGGTCCGGCGGACAGCCGCTCGAAGGCGGCCTGGGCGGCGGCGAGGTCGTCCGGATGGACGCGCTCGAGGACGGACGAGCCGACCAGCTCCTCGGGCCGCATCCCCAGCACCCGCTGGCTCGAGGGGCTCACATAGGTGAACCGTCCGCTGGCGTCCAGCGCCACCACGAGATCGCTGGTGCCCTGCACGAGCGAGCGGAACCGTGCCTCGCTGCGCTGCAGCTCCAGCTCCGCGCGCTGTCGCTCTCGAAGCTCGTGCTGTGCGGCGCTGTACAAGCGTGCGTTCGTCAGCGCCACCGAGGCGAGCTGCGCGAAGCGCTCGAGCTGGCGGACGACGCCGCGGCCGAAGACCCGGCGGCCATCTCGTTGCGCCAGCCCGAGGACGCCGACGATCTTGCCGTGACCCAGCAACGGCAGGCCCACGCTCGCGTGGAACGCGAGGTGGTCCAGATGCGTCGCGCGACCCTCCCAGTGGAGGTAGTCACGCACCGACACCAGGCCGCCCGATGCCCAGACACGCCCGGCCAGCCCCTGTCCGCGAGCCAGGTGCAGCCCGGTCTGCCCAGCGAACGCCCCCACGCCGACCGCCAGCTCCAGGACGCCGGCCTCCTCGTCGACCAGGTACACATACCCGTCCTCCGTCCCGGCGAGCCCGCCGGCGCGGCGCACGATCGCTTCGAGGAGTTCCCCGGGTTCGAGCTGGCTCAGCAGCGCCAGGGTCATCTCATCCAGCGCGGCCAGGTAGGCCTCGCGGTGTGCGCTGCTGGAGGGGTGCCGCGGCGACGAAGGGGTGGCCAGGTCGACTGTGCCCGCCGACGGGGGCGGCACCTGCGCGTGCCCGGTGCGATCTCCCACCTCGACCGCCGGCCGGCCCGGCTGCCCGTCGCATTCCTGGTCGACGGACGCGCGGGAGACCGGCACGACGCGGTCGCCGCCCTGCTCCTTCGCCCGGTACAGGGCCGCGTCGGTGCGCGCCAGCAGCTCGTTCATCGTCCCTGCATCGGCCGGGAAGCAGCCGACCCCCACGCTCACCGTCAGGGTGGTGGAGCCGCGAAAGGCGGTGCGGACCGCCCGGCAGATCCGCTCCCCCACTTCGTGCGTCTGCGCGGGATCGGCCCCCGGCAGCAGGACGGCGAACTCGTCACCGCCATACCGATATGCCCGGTCGGTCTCCCGCACGGCGGATGCGATCGACGCCGCCGCGGTGCGGAGCACGTGGTCGCCGGCGGGGTGACCGAGCGTGTCGTTGACGCGCTTCAGCTGGTCGAGATCGAGCATCACCAGCCCGAACGCCCCGTGCGCCGGAGGCGCGCTCAGCTCCGCCAGGTGGTTCTGGAAGGCGCCGTGGTTGCGCAGCCCGGTCAACGCGTCGGTCTCCGCCCGCGTGCTCACCTCGCGGTGCGCCTGGGCGTTCTGGAGCGCGACGGAGGCCTGCCCGGCAAACAGCTTGACCAGCTCGAACTCGGTGTCGGAGAAGTGCGCCTCCAGCCTGCCGATGCGGCCGACGTTCAGCGTGCCGACGACCTCGCCCCGGACGAGCAACGGCACGACGATGAGCGATTCCGGCTCGGGCGGCGTGCCCGGGACGAGCTGCATTCTGCCGTCGAGGTGCGCGTCGTTGACGCGCTGCGCCTCGCGGTGGGCGAGGACCCAGCCCGTGATCCCCCGGTCGAGCGGGAACGAGTTCGTGAGGATCACGTCGGCGAAGCGATCGCGCGCGAGCACCGCGCGGAAGCGTCCGGCCTCGCGGTCGACCTGATAGATGGAGAGGTTGTCGTAGCGGACGACCGAACGCAACGAGTCGGCGATCAGCTCGAGCACGTCCTCGGGCACCAGCGCCGTCTGCAGGCGCTCGTTCACCTCGAGCAGCCGCCGCTGGCTCGCCAGCAACTGCTCGAGCTCGGCCTGCTGCTGGCGGCGCCGCAGACTGTTCTCCGCGTTCGCCACGGCCTGCGCGGCGAAGCCGGCAAAGATCGTCATGGTCGTCAGGTCGTCTGCGTCGAAGCGGTCGAGCCCGCGACGCGTGAGCGCCAGGACGCCGCGGACCGTGTTCTCGTAGCTCAGCGGCAGGACCAGCATCGACACCTCGCCGCCGAGGCCGCTCGGCGGACGGGCGCGCGCGTCCTCCGCGGCGTTGCCGGTGAGGAGTGGCTCGTTGTGTTGGGCCACCCAGCCGACGAGCCCGTGACCGATCCGCATCGGGAGCGACTGATAGACGTCCGAGTACGGGCGCAGCTCGCCCGCCACAGCGGCGGGTTCGCAGACGCGACGGGACCGGTCGACCGTGTACGCACGCACGACGGCCGCGTCGACCAGCTGGCGGGCCTCCGCCACGATCGCCTCGGCGATCGCAGACGGGTCGGTGAGTCGCGCGAGCCGCAGCGTCAGTTCCTGGATCGAGCGCAGCCGCTGGGCCAGCGTCGTCGCCGACGTGTGCAGGCGCGCGTTCTGGATCGCCACCGCCATCTGGTGCGCGAAGCTCTCGGCGAGAGCCAGCTCGGCCGGCGGCCAGGCGTGCCGTTGCTCGTGGTACAGGACGAGCAGGCCCAGGCTCTCGTCGCGGAACACGATCGGCACCAGGCAGGCGGTCTGGACGCCGTCCTGGACGTACACCTCGCGGAGCGCCCCCGTGATGGGATTGCGCGTCGCGTCCTGCACGACGAACGGCACCCGCTCGTGCACGGCGCGCAGCCCGACGGCGTCGACATTGCTGGTGAGCTGGCTGACCGCGTCGAGCATCCGCGGGCTCAGGCCGCGGTGGGCGGCGATGCGGAACGGATGGCGCCCCGGTTCGATGAGCCAGAGCCCCACCCTGTCGGCCGCGAAGAGGTTGCAGGAGTGCTCGATGACGTCTTCGAACAGGAGGCCGAGGTCCAGCTGGCCGCTCACTTCGGCCGCGATGCGCCCCAGGGCCTGCGATCCGGCGACCAGCGCCGAGCTGACCCCGGTGCTGCTCGGGGTGGGGGTGCTCACGCTGGCCGCTGTGCTGGCAGGACTGGCGGCGCTGGCACGGCCGGCGGGACCGGCCGGACCCGCGACAGGCTGTGCGGAGGCTTCAGACGTGGCTGGCCGCATCGCTCCGGACACCGGTGGTGAGATTGCGTGGAGACGCGTCCACCACGGTATGCGCGCGTTCCGGCGTTCGCGATGGGAGAGAAGTACCAACACGCCGTCCCGGATGCCGCTCCGGGGCCGGACAGCCCCGGAGGCGACGACGAGCGCCTCGCACCGTGGTGCCGCTCCGCCCGCCAGAGGGGAGCCATAATCGGCGCATGGCCACGATCGAGCATTCCAGTCCCGCCGCGCTCCGCCGCGAGGCAGAGGCGCTCTTCCCCGACGTCGTCGCGCTGCGGCGGCGCTTCCACCGGCGCCCGGAAATCGGGCTGCAGCTCCCCGCGACGCAGGCCGCGGTTGCCGCGGACCTTCAGAGCCTCGGGCTCGAGACACATCCAGGCACGCTGGTCAGCTCGCTGACCGCCACGGTCGAGGGCGGCCGTCCCGGCCCGACCATCGTGCTCCGCGCCGACATGGACGCGCTGCCCATCCGCGAGGAGACCGGGCTCGACTTCTCGTCCGAGACCGAGGGCGCGATGCACGCCTGCGGCCACGACACGCACATGGCGATGCTGCTCGGCGCGACTCGGGTGCTCCTCGCGCACCGGGACGAGCTGGCGGGCCGCGTGCTGCTGATGTTCGAGCCCGGGGAAGAGGGGCGCCACGGCGCGCGGTACATGCTCGAGGACGGACTGCTCGACGGCCCGGCGGGCAGCACCGCGAGCGGGGCCTTCGCCATCCACATCACCACGCGCTATCCGACGCGCACCGTCAACCTGCGTCCCGGTCCGATGATGGCCGCCGCCGACACGTTCAAGGTCACCGTTCGAGGGCGCGGCGGTCACGCGTCCGCGCCCCACCTGGCCGTCGATCCGATCACGGTGGCGGCGGAGATCGTGCTGGCGCTGCAGACCATGGTGACGCGGCGCATCGACGCGAACGACGCCGCGGTCATCACCGTGGGACGCCTGCAGGCGGGAACCAAGG
The DNA here is from genome assembly GCA_046704705.1 of Candidatus Limnocylindrales bacterium. Taxonomy (GTDB): domain Bacteria; phylum Chloroflexota; class Limnocylindria; order Limnocylindrales; family CSP1-4; genus JBJKRK01. The sequence goes on from JBJKRK010000016.1 coordinate 6,743, forward strand.
ACAACATCATCCCGGAGACGGCGACGATCGAGGGGACCATCCGGACCGTCTCGGAGAGCGTGCGCGCGACGATTCATGAACTGATCAAGCGAACCGCCGCGGGGATCGCAGCGGCGCACGGTGCCGAGGCCGACGTGGAGATCGACCCCGGCTACCCGGTGACGGTGAACGACGTGGCCTTCACCCGGCGCGTGGCTGCCCTCGCCGCCGGGATCGTCGGCGACGACAACGTCGTGGAGATGCCCGCGCCGAACATGGGCGCGGAGGACTTCTCGTACGTGCTGCAGCGGCTGCCGGGCTCGTTCGCGTACGTGGGCGCTCGTCCGAGCGACCAGGATCCCGAGACGGCGCCGCAGAACCACTCCAACCGGGTCGTGTTCGACGAGGCTGCCATGGTCGACGGTGTCGCGCTGCACGCGGCCGTGGCGCTCGACTTCCTCTCGGGAAGCTAGGAAGGCGGGCGCGCGTGGCGGCGGCGGTGCGCCCGTTCGACGGCTTCAGCCGGGCGGGGCTGAACTTCCTGGCGGAGCTCCGAGAGCACAACGACCGAACGTGGTTCGGGGTGCACAAGGGCGAGTACATCCGGCTCCTCAGGGAGCC
>JBJKRK010000017.1:0-3646 GCA_046704705.1 Candidatus Limnocylindrales bacterium
TCCAGGCGCCGGGCGCCCGCGCCCTGGTGCTCCTCGAGCCGGGCGGGGCCGAGGCGATGGTCGCGGCGGCGCTCGGCGGCGTCGGGGCGGGATATCGGCTCAGCGCCGCGCTGCTCGCCGAGGCCGAGGAGTTGATGGGCGGGACGCTGGAGTTCCAGCTGCCCGAGGGGCACGCCGGGGAAGGCGGGTGGGGAACGCTGGATACCGCCGCCGGAATGCGTGACGCCGCTGCCACAGGTTCGGCGCGCGGCGGGAGTCCGCGAGATGTCGGTTCCGGCTGGTCGCCGCGTGCCAACTCCATCCCGACCGAAGAGCCCACCGCGGAGGAACCGGACGGCGCCGGGCCATTCGACCTCGTGACAGTCGAACGTGCGATCACGGAAGCCGCCGTCGCGATGCTCCGCGCGCGCGGTGAGCCTGCCCGCTACGAGCGGTTGCTGGGCGAGGTGATGGTCGCGCTCGATCAGGCGGGCCATCTGCGCAGGCTGGTCGGCACGCGCACCTACCACGACACGGAGCGGCGCGCCGAGGAACTCGCCGAGGCCCGCGGGCTGCTGGGAGACGTCTCCGCGCGATCAGGTGCGAGCGCCGCGCCGGCTGACGTGACGCCCGAGTTGCCGGAGGCGCCCGGCACACCGCCGGACGCAGCGTCGGACGCGCACCGGGACCTGCACGTCGCCCCGGCGGATCAGGCTCCCGCACGGCGGGGTCCGTCCGACGCGACGCCGGACGCGCCTCCCGGGCCCCCGCGCCTGCTCGACATGCCAGCCTGGGAGTCGCGTGGCGCCGACCACGTCGCCATGCTTCTCGAGCTCATCGACGGCGAGCTTCGTCGGGGGAGCCACCCCCGGCTCCAGGAGGTCGAACCCGGCCGTTGGTGGCTGCGAGACCGTGAGGACATCGAGGGTGCCGCCGCCCCGCTCTCGGACCGCCTCGAGTGGGCCACGTTCAGCCTGCTCTCGACGACCGGCGGCATCAGCGAGCCTGCCTTCTACGAGCGGATCGCGAGCATGTTCCGCGGTCACGACATGCCCGACGAGTCGCTCGTCCGCGCCTGCCTGGAGAGCTACCAGGGTCGCGCCTCCACGCCCGAGCTGCTGCGCACCGCGGACGAACTCCAGGCACGCCATGCCGAGCACACCGAGCTCATCGGCCGCCTGGTCGACTACGGCCATCGGCTCGGGCTGCGCTGCTGGGTGAACCGGCACGAGCAGCGCCGACCGTGGGAGGGCCTGGCACTGGCGGAACGGCTGAGCGACGCGGAGCGGCGCGCGTACCTGCCCCTCGTGGCACGCGGCCCCGTGGAGGCCCTGGAGGCGATGGACTGCATCTGGTACGTCCGGGGCAAGGCGACCTTCCTCTTCGAGGTGGAGTGGACGGCGATGCTTGCGGAACCGGTCCTGCGTCACGGCCCACGGATCCCGCAGGAAGACTCCGTGGTGCGGTTCCTGGTGATCGTGCCGGAGCGGGTCGAGCTCATCCGCTTCAAGCTCGAGCGCTCGCCGCTCTTGCGCTCCGCCCTCGAGGAGGCGAACTGGCACTTTCTCAAGTCGAACCATCTGCGCGCCCTCGCCGCCCAGGAAGAGGCCGACCTCGCACGCCTGGAGCCGTTCCTCGGTCTCGATCCGCCGATCGAGCGGGCCGGCGTCCAGCTGCCGCTCTTCGGCTGACGCGGCGGCGCGGTACGCTGTCACGTGCCGGCGCATGCCCGCGCCGGCGATCCAGGCCGATCCTGCGCCGTCTGGGGAGTTCGTCCTGCATGCTGCACCCGCCCGCTGACCCGGCCCCGGTCGAGGCACTGGCCGACGAGTTCTGGCAGGCGTTCCTGCAGCGCGAGCCGGTCTTCGCGACCGAGCTGGGCGACGATCGGTTCGATGACCTGCTGCCGGACCCTTCGCCCGTCGGACGGGCGAAGGAGCGCGAGGCGTGCCGGCGCGTCCTCGCGGCAGCGGAGGCGATCGATCGCGATGCGCTGGGCGTGGAGGACCGGATCACGCTCGGCATGCTGGAGATCGTGGCCCGTATCGGGCTGGCGCAGCTCGAGCAGGGCCTGTACCAGCTGGCCGTGGTCGATCATGGCAATGGCCCCCAACAGCTGCCCGGCAACCTGGCGATCCTGCAGCGGATCGACACGCCGGCACGTTTCGAGCGCCTGCTCGCGCGCCTCGCCGCGTACCCGTCGTACATGCGGGGCTGCCTCGGCGTGATGGAAGAGGGGATCGCGGCCGGGCGGACCGCGGCTCCTTCCGTCGTCGCGCGCACGATCGAGCAGGTCGAGCGACTGGCCGGGACGGCCACAGGCGAGTCGCCGCTGCTCACCGCGCACCCGGAGCTCGGCCCGGAGCAGCAGACGGAACTGAGCGATGCCATCGACGCGCACGTGCGGCCCGCGTACGCGTCATTTCTGGAGGCGCTCCGCGCGTACCTGCCGCATGCCCGGCGGGGTGCGGGCCTGTGGTCGATCCCCGACGGCGAGCAGGCCTACCGCACGCTGATCCTGGCGTCGACCACGCTCGCCGCCGATCCGCAGGACCTCCACGAATACGGCCTGGCGCAGCTCGCCGAGATCGACCGCGAGCGCCTGGCAGCGGCCCGCGAGCTCGGGCACCCGGACCTGGCCGCGCTGCGCCGCCAGCTGGCCCATGACCCGGCCGGCCGCTGCTCGACACCGGCGCAGCTGCTGGAACTGGCCGATGGCTACGTGTCGCGGGCCAGGGCCGCCGCGCCACGCGCGTTCGGGCGGCTGCCCAGGGCGGACTGCGTGGTCCGACCCGTCGAGGCGTACCGCGAGCGCGAGTCGCCACCCGCGTTCTACCTTGCCCCGCCCGCCGACGGCTCGCGGCCGGGCATCTTCTACGTCAACACGTGCGAGCCCGAGGAGCGCCCGCTCCATCGCGTCGCGGCGATGACCTACCACGAAGCGATCCCCGGCCACCACTTCCAGTACGCCCTCGAGATCGAGATCCCCGGCCTCCACCCGTTCCGGACCCATGGCTCGATCCTCGCCGGGCTCGCCTTCATCGAGGGATGGGGGCTGTACGCCGAGCGCCTCGCCGATGAGCTCGGTCTGTACGCGAGTCCGCTCGAGCGCCTGGGCATGCTCGACGCGCAGGCCTGGCGGGCGGCGCGCCTGGTCGTTGACACGGGCATCCACGCCTTCGGCTGGGAGCGCGGGCGCGCGGTCGAGTTCCTCGTGGACGCGGGCCTCTCGCGCCTCGAGGCGGAGACGGAGACCGACCGGTACATCGCGTGGCCGGGTCAGGCGCTGGCCTACATGGTCGGGCAGCGCGAGATCCTCGAGCTGCGCAGCCAGCTGGAGCGGCGGGACGGCGCCCGCTTCGACGTGCGGCGCTTCCACGACGCCCTGCTCGGCCATGGGTCGCTGCCGCTCGAGGTGCTGCGGCGAGAGCTGCCGGGGTGGGTCAGCGCGGACGAGTAGCGTCGCGCGGCGGGGTGCGCCTCGAACCAGCGCACGCGTACCGGCGCGCACGAGGCACCGCACGCGTGCTGTCGCGGGGGGGGGTGTCCCGCCCCGCCCGCCGGTTACGGTCGGACCACAGCTCGATGTCGTGAGGTCGTGCATGCAGGGGAACACTTCATCGAACTAGCCCGCCCTGTTGTTCTGCGCCAACCCCACCCCCACCAT
>JBJKRK010000018.1:0-2622 GCA_046704705.1 Candidatus Limnocylindrales bacterium
GTATACGCCGGACCCGGTTTGCACACGACTTCCACGGCACCGAGCTCGAGCGCGCGCAGCGCGGCCACGCTGTGCTCGGGCGTGACCGCGCTGACGATCACGACCGGCACCGGGTGGTGGCGCATGAGCCGCTCGAGAAAGGACAGGCCGTCCATGCGCGGCATCTCGACGTCGAGCGTGACGACGTCGGGCCGCAGCTCGAGGATCCGGTCGCGCGCCGCGTACGGATCGGCGGCGGTGCCCACGACGTCGAGGTCCGGGAAGCGACGCAGCTCGCCGGACAGGATGTTGCGAACCACCGCCGAGTCGTCGACGACGAGAACGCGGATCACGAACGGGCGGCCGCGGATTCGGTGAACACGAGCCGCACCTCGACGCGGCCCGTCTCGACGGCGAGCTCGACCTGTTCGTCGGCGGCCGCCGGCGGCGCCAGCGGGGCGCGCACGGGCGCGGCCAGGCGGTACACCGCGTCGCGCTCGCCGAGCGTGGGCGTGAGGTTGCCGCAGATCACGTTGGCGAGCTCGGCGATGGCGTCGAAGCAGAGGTCGGGACCGGGGGCGTCGTCGGCGAGCATGTTGCGGGCCGCGGCGGCCACCACGTCGTCGGACGCGCGCACGTCCACGAAGCCGGCCCGCGGGCCGGCGAAGGCGACGCGCGCCGCACAGGTGAGCGGCATCGTCCGGCTTCCGTCGTCGGCCGGTCCGTGGGTGAACAACAGCGCGAGGTCTTCAAAAGTCGAGATCACCACCCGGCGGAGCGGGTGCTGGGGCAGCGGGGTCATGGGCGAGCCCGGGCAGGGAGTGAATGGTGTCCCGAAGCTGCTCGGGCGTGAACGGCTTGTGGACGAACAGGGCGCCCTTCTCGCGCAGCCGCTGCACGCGGGTCGGGCTGCTCTCGGTGGACACGATGATGACGGCGAGCGGCGCCAGCCGCACGTCGGCGCGGACGTGGTCGAGGAACTGCTCCCCGTCCATGACCGGCATGTTGATGTCCACGAGGGCGAGATCCACGTGGGAGGCGCGCAGGGCGTCGAGGGCCTCGACGCCGTTGGCGCAGGGGACGACCTGGCCCAGCGGCACGCCGCTGAGCTGCAGGGTTCGCGTGATCATGCGGCGCATGACCGCGCTGTCGTCGACGAGGAGCACATTGATCGGCATGGGCAATTCCGGCGAATCGGGGTCAGAGGGGACGGTCGACGCCGTTGACGCGCAGCACCACGTCCCCGGTCCCGACGAACAGCGACATCGTCCGGACGGTGAGGCAGCCGCCGATGTCCTCGGCGTGGATCAGCACGCCGTTCTTCCAGAAGATCCGGCGCAGAGCGACGAGATTTCGCCGGCCGACCTGGAAGGCGTCGTTTTCGAACACACGATTGGTGAACGCGCCGCCGGCGACCTTCACCGTCATGCGCTCCTTGCGGGCCCCGTGGCGGTAGCATTCGCGGAACAGCGCCGGCACACCGGTATCCACGTAGCGGCCGGCCTGGTCCACGCCCACCGGGTCGATGGTCGAATCGGGCAGCATCACGTGCAGCAGCCCGCCGACGCCGGCCACGGGATCGTGGACGGCGATGCCGAGGCAGCTGCCGAGCGCGTAGGTCACGAGGCGCTCGCGGTCGGAGGTCGAGACGACGAACTCGCCGACGCCGACGATGCGCGGGGCGGTGCAGGTGATCATGGCGCGCGGCGGTAGACGGCGGGCCGCACGTAGCGCAGCGGATGCTCGAGCGCGGTGAGGCTCTCGGAGTGGCCCACGAGGAGCCAGCCGCCCGGGGCGAGCAGCGCGGCGAAGCGGCGGATGAGCCGCTGCCGCGTGGGGCGATCGAAATAGATCATCACGTTGCGGCAGAGAATGACGTCGAACGGACCGTGCATCGGCCAATCGACGATGAGATTCAGCCGGGCGAATCGCACCAGGGCGCGCGTGGCGTCGGCCACGCGCCGGCGGCCCGGCTGCCCGGGCACGCGCACGAAGTGCCGGCGCACGATCGAGGGCGGCATGTCGATCAGGTCCTGATCGCGGTACGACGCCTGGCGCGCCCGGTGCAGCACGCGCGTCGACACGTCGGTGGCCAGGATCCGCGCCGGCGTGGAGACCGAGGGCAGCGTCTCGCGGGCCACGATGGCCGCGGTATACGCCTCCTCGCCCGACGAGCAGCCGGCGCTCCAGATGCGCAGCGGCAGTCCGGCCGCGGCCTTCGGCGGCAGGATCTCGCGCTGCAGCAGGTCGAAGTGGTCGGGTTCCCGGAAGAAGCTCGTCTTGTTGGTCGTGATCAGATCGACCATCTGCGCGAGCTCGGTGCCCGACGCGTCGCGGTCGAGGTAGTCGAGGTACGAGCCGACGTCGGGGAATCCGAGGGTGCGCAGCCGCGGCGCGAGCCGCGACCGCACGAGCCCCTCCTTGCCGGGCACCAGATGGATGCCCGTGGTCCGGTGCATCAGCCGCCGGACGGCGTCGAACTGCGCCGGCGAGAGGGCGGCGTCGTCCGCCATCGCCGCGAAGTCGGGCGTCGCCCGGGGCAGCACGCTAGAACTCGGCCAGGACATCGGTGTCGGCCTCGTCGTGCAGCGGGATCACGGCGTCGGCACCGGCCGGCACGGGGCGCGCGGCGCGCGCCTGCAC
>JBJKRK010000019.1:0-3287 GCA_046704705.1 Candidatus Limnocylindrales bacterium
GTCCCCGCCGGGACGAAGGCATCGACGTACGGCAGCGCGGCCGCCATCCCGGCGGCGAGGGGCTCGTAACCCGGCACGCTCGCCAGCGGATTGAGCCAGATCAGGCGGTGGCTGCTCCGCTGCAGGCGGGCGACTTCTGCCCCCACGAGCGAGGCATCGCCGCGGTCCCAGCCGTCACTCACGACCACGACGATCGCGCTGCTGCGGAGGACTCGACGGGCCCAGCGCAGGTTGAACTCACGCAGACACTCGCCGATGCGCGTGCCGCCGGACCAGTCCGCGGTGGCCTCGGCGACGCGGGCCAGCGCCCGGTCGCGGTCGCGATCGCGCAGCAGCCGCGTCACCCGCGTGAGGTGCGTGCCGAACACGAACGCTTCCGTGCGCACCGCCGAGGTCGCCAGCGCCTGGCTGAACCGGAGCAGCAGGCGCGAGTGGCGCTCCATCGACCCCGAGACGTCGCACAGCACGACCAGCGGCCGGGGACGGCGGACGCTGCGCTGCCAGACCCACTCGATGGGGTCACCGCCGGTCTTGAGGTTCCGCCGCAACATCGAGCGCGTGGCCAGCAGGCGACCCCGCCGATGCAGCTCGCGCCGTCGCGTGCGCCGGAGCTCCATGTTCGGCGCGAGGAGGTCGACGCAGCGCTCGGCGTCGCGGAGCTCCGACGTGCTCATCCGGTCGAACTGCAGGTGGCGGTCGACCTGCTCGACGCTGTACGCGCGGGCCGAGATGCCGAGGCGATCGACGGCCCCGTCGCCTGCGTCATCCGCCGCGGTCTCGCCCAGCCGACGGTCGTCGCCGCGCACGCGGGGCGCACGCTGGACGGGCCGATCGACAGCCGGTTCGCCGTCATGTGCGCGCGGCTCACCCCTGCGCTCGAGGGCGGTCGGCGCCTCCAGGGCGGGCGGCAGGCCGGAGCGTCGGCGCCAGAACCGGCGAAACACTCGTTCGTACACGTCGAGGTCGTCATGCCTGCGCACGAAGACCGCCACCCCCGCGGCGCGGACCTGCTCCCGATCGCCGAGCTCGACCAGCTCGAGGGCGCGCGCGAAGTCGACCACCGCGCCGAGGTCGATCGACAATCCCGCCCTGCGCAGGGCACGGGAGAACTCGACTGCCTCGGCGAGCAACCGTGCGCCGTCGACGGCCAGCGAAGCGTCGCGTCCCGGCATGGCGAGAGGCACGAGCGCGTGCTCCGCGTTCGCCCGCCGGCGACGCCCGCCTGCGCCGTCCAGCGTGTCGTGCCGGGTCATGCGGAAAGACGCACTTCGGCGAGCGCCGCGCCGGCCCGCTGGCCGCGCACCGCCCGGATGTCCTCCTCGTACTTGAGGACGACGCCGAGCGTCTCGTCGACGAGCGCGGGAGTCAGCTCGACCGCACCCAGCGCGAGGAGCGCGGCGGCCCAGTCGAGCGTCTCGGCGACCCCGGGGACCTTCGTGAGATCGGCGCGTCGGAGCCACTGCACGAACCCCACGACCTGCTGCGCGAGCCGGGCGGGGGCGCCGGGCACGCGCGCCCGGACGATCTCGAGCTCGCGCTCCGGCGTCGGGTAGTCGATCCAGTGGTACAGGCAGCGCCGCTTCAGCGCGTCGTGCACCTCGCGGGTCCGGTTCGAGGTCAGGATCACGCGCGGCGGTTGCGCGGCGCGGATCGTGCCGATCTCCGGGACCGTCACCTGGAAATCCGAGAGGATCTCGAGCAGGTAGGCCTCGAACTCCTCGTCGGCGCGGTCGATCTCGTCGATCAGCAGCACCGGCGGGACGCCGTCGTGCGCCTCGAGCGCCTGGAGCAGGGGGCGGCGGATGAGGAACTCGGGCCCGAAGATCTCGTGCGCCGTCGCGCCGCTCGCCTGGCCGCGCGCCTCCAGGAGCCGGATCTCGACCATCTGCCGGGGGTAGTTCCACTCGTACACGGCGGTGGTGACATCGAGGCCCTCGTAGCACTGGAGGCGGATCAGCCGCGCGCCGAGCGCTTCGGCGAGCACCTTGGCAAGCTCCGTCTTGCCGACCCCGGCTTCGCCTTCGAGCAGGAGCGGGCGGCCGAGCTGGAGCGCCAGGAAGACCGTCGTGGCGAGCGACCGGTCGCAGAGGTAGCCGTGCGCGCCGAAAGACGCGATGATCGAATCGATCGAGTGCAGGCCGTCTGCGCGGGACCGAGGGGACGCATCAGTCACGCCCGCACTCTACACCGGCTCCGCGGATCGCCACCCGGCGTCGCCCGGCCGCTGCGCGATGCCGCCGGGGCCTCGTTCGATGAACTCCCCGATCGGCGCGTGCGGTTCAGCCGTAGCGGATGCGAGGATCGACGATCGCGTAGGCGATGTCGGCGACCAGGTTCATGAACACGACGAGCGACGACCCGATGAGGAGGATCCCCATCAGCAGGAAGTAGTCGCGGTCGTTGACGCCCGTGTAGAAGAGTCGTCCCATGCCCGGCCAGGCGAACACGGTCTCGGTCACCACGGCGCCGCCGAAGAGAAACGCGATTTCCAGGGCGAGGTTGGTGATGATGGGCAGCAGCGCGTTGCGAAAGGCGTGACGGATGATGACGCGTGTCTCTCCGATCCCCTTGGCGCGTGCCGTGCGCACGAAGTCCTGGCCGAGCGAGTCGAGCATGGCCGAGCGGGCGAAGCGACTGTCCGCCGCGATGCTCACGGCGATGATGGTGGCCACGGGCAGCACGAGGTGCGCGCCGATGTCCCAGATGTTGGGTAACGGGTTCGCGCCGAAGGCCGCCCAGTATGCCTGGGTGCCGAACGGGGCGGGAGCGTCGCGCACGTTCACGATGCCCTGCACCGGAAACCAGCGCAGGGAGACGCCGAAGGTGAAGATCAGGATCAGGCCGAGCCAGAACGTGGGAAGCGAGAACAGCACGTACGACATGAAGGTCACTGTCTGGTCGAACGTGCTGTAGCGGCGAACCGCGGCGATGACGCCGAGCGTGACGGCGATCGTCGAGAAGCACAGGAACGCGGTCCCCATCAGGATGATCGTGGCGGGCAGCCGCTCGAGGATCAGGGAGAGCACCGGCCGCCCGGTGGCGATGGAGTAGCCGAAGTCGCCGTGCAGCACGCCGTTCGTGCCGCCGCCCAGCGCCGCCGGCAGGAAGTTCGGCAGCCCGTGGACCGAGAGGAAGCTGGCACCGGTGCAGTTCCAGACACCGAGCCAGCCCAGGTACTCGCGGATCGTGTCCAGCAGCGACGGCCGCGCCACCAGGCACCAGCTCTTCAGCCAGGCGTTGATCTGCGCCTGGGTGATGTGCGGGTTCTGGTTGAACTGCGCCTGCGG
>JBJKRK010000020.1:0-5057 GCA_046704705.1 Candidatus Limnocylindrales bacterium
CCCCTGCGCCACCGGTTCCGGGTCACGGCCCTCCGCCCGCGCGTAGGCGCGGACGACCGTGACCACCGCGGGCAGCCGTCCGAGCAGTTCGTCCAGGCGCGCCGCGCCGAGCGCCCCGTCGCGCGTCGCGACGAGGAGCGGGCCTTCCGGCTGGAAGGGGTTCTGCGGGTGCGTGTCGGCGTCGGTACGGTCGATGCGGAACTCGCCCGAGCCGAGCATCCGGCGGAGCTCCGCCTCCGCCGCGTCGCCGCTCTCGACCGAGCGGACGTCGCGCCGCACCTCCCGCACGGCATGCCAGCTCGGCCGGCGCAGCAAGATTCCCCGCCAGAGCGCGCCCACGGCGGGGGGCACTGCCCCGGATCGAGGGGCCGGGTGCTCGTCGAGCATCTCCCCCCGGGCCCAGCGCGACGCCTGATGGAGCAGCGCGTACTCGTCCAGCGCCACGTACGCCTCGAGGGCCTCGAGCGGGTTCGCTTCGCCGTACACGGCGCGGATCGACGGCGCGAAGGCTTCCGCCAGGTCGAGGTCGATGGCCCGTACCGCGCGGTGGAAGTACACGGTGCTGTACATGAACAGCCGGGCGGTGAGGAACATCTCCAGCGCCCCGAGGCCCGGCTCGTAGAGCGCCAGACCGCGCGGGCTCATGAACGCGTAGCGGCGCAGCCGATCGGCGTCGATCGGCCCCGTGGCCACGCCCGTCATGTACGCATCGCGCCGCACGTAGTCCAGGTTGTCGACCGTGAAGACGCCCGAGAAGAGGGGCTGCAGCCGGCGTACCCACAGCGGCATCGTCAGGTCGACCAGGGGCGGCTTCGAGATCAGGAAGCCGACCCAACGCGGGTCGACGCGCTCGCCCTCGGCGAACACGCCGCGCTCTGGATCGACCGCCGGGGCTCGCCGCAGCCGCGAGATCAGACTCCCCAGCTCGCGCTCGATGATGGCCTGGCTCAGATCCTCGTGCGTGAGCCGCTTGCCGGGGTCGCGGCTGGGGTGCATCGGGGCGGGGAAGCGGTCCAGAAAGTGCTCGTCGAAGAAGTGCGCGAAGGGCCCGTGCCCGACGTCGTGCAGGAGCCCGGCGATGCGCAGCGTCTCGACCACCAGACCCTCGCTCGGGATGGGATCCTCGGAGCCATCCCCGCCGGCGATCGTCTCCGCGACGAGAACATCTCGGAGCGTCGGGTAGAGGGCTCGTCCCCACAGCCCGGCTTCGTGCATCACCCCCAGGCAGTGCGTGAAGCGGGAGTGCTCCGCCGTCGGGAAGACCCAGCGGGCACTCTGGAGTTGCCCGACGCGGCGCAATCGCTGCAGCCAGGCGGTGTCGAGCAGGTCTTCTTCCGCGGTCTCCTCGTCCGGCAGGCCGGCCTCACGGCTCTGCCGCGGCGCGAGGCGCTTGGTCAGCTCGATGTACCCGTGGATCGGGTCGCTGATCAGGTTGATCGACTCGAACTGCGCAGGCGCCATGGCGCTGAGTCTAGTCGGCACCGCCCGGTGCGGACGGCGTCAACTCGTCGATCAGCCTGCGCAGGAAGGTGCGCAGCGCAGTGCGCTCCGACGGCGTGAGGGTCTCCAGCGCATGCTCCACCGCGTCGCCGCGCCAGCGGTAGGCACGCTCCACCTCGGCGACCGCGGATGGCGCCAGGCGGAGACGCACGACGCGCCGATCCGCGGCGTCGCGTTCCCTGACGAAGTGGCCGCTCTTCTCCAGCTCCTCGGCGACCCGGCTCGCCCAGCCGAGCGAGATGCCCAGGCCCGCGGCGAGCTCGCCGATCGTGCACTCCCCGTGCTGGTACAGGTGGATCGCAGCCCGGATCGCATGCGGAGAGAGCCGGCTGTCGTGCTCCCGCGGCGCAGCGCCCTCGTGGAGACGTGCGATGCCCCCGCGGGACCCCTCGCTCGCGTGGGCTGCGTGCAGCAGCTCGACGATCAGCTTGCTCGTCTCGAGCGCGTCGCTCGAGAGCTTCGACCCCGCCACTTCGGTCTGGCGCCCTCCAAAACAATGGTTGCGCAACGAAACTGCTATCCTTACGAAAGCATTTTACCTCGCACATGCCGCGGCACCGGACAGCCCGGACGGAGGAACTCCATTGCACGGTTCGTCTCGCTGGTTGGGGCTGGCGACCCTCAGCCTCGGCCTCTCCATGATCATCATCGACGCCACCATCGTGAATGTCGCGGTCCCTTCGATGATCCGCGACCTCCATCTCGGCCTGACAGCTGCCGAGTGGATCAACACGACGTACGCGCTGATCTTCGCCGCGCTGCTCGTGACGTTCGGGCGCCTGGGGGACATCCTCGGTCGACGCCTGATGTATCTGGCGGGCCTCACAGTGTTCGTGGGCGCCTCCATGATGGCGGGCCTGGCGCCGAGCGGGGAGGTCCTCATCGCGGCGCGGGTCGTCCAGGGGATCGGCGGGGCGATGATCCTTCCGGCGAGCCTCTCGACCCTGAACGCGACGTTCCAGGGTCGCGACCGCGCGATCGCATTCGGCGTGTGGGGCTCCGTCGTGGGCGGGATGGCAGCGCTCGGTCCGCTGGTGGGCGGCTGGCTCACGACGAACCTCTCGTGGCGGTGGGCCTTCTACATCAACTTCCCCATCGGGGTCATCGCGTTCCTGGGGACCATGGCGCTCGTCCGGGAGACGCGGGATGAGCACGTGGAGCCGGGGTTCGATCCCGTTGGCTTTCTCCTCATCACGCTCGGCCTGGGCAGCGTGGTGTTCGGGCTGATCGAGGGATACCACTACGGCTGGACGGCGCCCTCCAACCCCTTCAGCGTGCTGGGCTGGAACTGGCCGCTGCACAGCGTGTCGGTCGTTCCGTTCGCCATCGGGCTGGGGCTGCTGGCGCTGCTCCTGTTCTCGGCAAACGAGGTCTGGCGCGAACGGACGGGCCGCTTCGTCCTCCTGGAGTTCGGCTTGTGGCGCTACCCCGGATTCCGGTTCGGCAACCTGGCAGGGTCGGTCGTGTCGCTCGGCGAGTTCGTCCTGCTGTTCGTCCTGCCTCTGTTTCTGCAGTCCACGCTCGGGTACAGCGCGTTCGACACGGGCCTGCTCCTCGTGTCGCTCGCGGTCGGCACGTTCATCGCCGGCCCCATGGCGGCCGGGCTGGCCTTCCGTTTCGGCCCCCGGCGCGTCGTCACCCTGGGGATGTCGCTCGAGGCGATCGGGATCCTCGCCACGACGCTGCTCCTCTCCCGGTCGTTCAACGGCTTCGTCGCGGCGGTGCCGCTCTTCGTGTACGGGATGGGCGTGGGGTTCGCCTCGGCACAGCTCACCAGCGTGGTGCTCAGCGACATCCCGCCGGAGAAGTCCGGCCTCGGATCGGGCGCGAACACCACGGTGCGGCAGGTCGGTTCGGCACTCGGCATCGCGATCATCGGGTCCGTGCTGGCCGTGTCATTGGGCACGGGCGTGCGCGACCGGCTCTCGCGGGTCCAGGGGCTGCCTCCCGCGCAGGCGGAGCAGGCCGCGGTGGCGATCGAGCAGTCCGCGGGGCAGGCGCTCGTCGCGTACCGGCACCAGCCCGCGGCTGCCGCGATCGTGCAGGCGGGCGACGCCGCGTACGTGGACGCCGCACGCCTGTCGGGTTTCGTGGCGACCGGCTTCGTGATCCTCGGGGTCGGGCTGTCGCTGCTCCTGCCGGCTCGGGACCCATCCCTCGTCGAAGACGCCGAGACGCGTCGAGGACGGGCCGCCGGGCAACCCGCGGTGGACTCCTCTCCCGGCGCGGACTGAGCGGACAGCGCGCAGGTCGGGTCCGGCATCGCCACTCGCGCGCCGACAGCCTCGCGCCTCGCGCGCCGACCTCGCGGCTCGACGACCTCGCAACTCGCGCGCCGACAGCCTCGCACCTCGCGCGATGCCGGCCTTTCCCGTACCATGCTGTCGACACCCGCAGACACCGGGGCTGATATGGCGTGCCCCTCAGGAGGCGTCGCGGGACGTCATGCCGTGGCACGTTCTGCCACCACACGCTACGGGGTCCCTGCATGAAGGTTGGTGTCGCCAGGGAGACGGCGCCCGGAGAGCGTCGCGTCGCGCTCGTACCCCAGACGCTCAGTCGCCAGCAGAAGGTCGGCTGTGAGGTCCTGATCGAGGCGGGCGCCGGGGCAGGCGCGCTGCTCCCCGACGCCGCGTATCGCGATGCCGGCGGGACGATCGTCTCGACCGATGAGCTGTATCAGCAGTCGGAAGTGGTCCTGCGCGTCCGCAAGCCCTCGCCCGACGAGGCCGGCCGGCTGCGCTCGGGCCAGGTGCTGGTGGGCCTCCTCCAGCCACTGCTCGACCCGAAGCTCATGCAGCAGTTCGCCGAGAAGGGTGTCACCGCGTTGAGCCTGGACGCGCTGCCCCGGACGTTGAGCCGCGCGCAGACGATGGATGCGCTGTCGTCCCAGGCCAACGTCGGTGGGTACAAGGCGGTCCTCATCGCGGCGAACGCCTTCGGGCGCTACTTCCCCCTGCTCACCACGGCGGCCGGCACGGCGCGGCCCGCGAACCTGCTCGTGCTGGGGATCGGCGTGGCCGGCCTGCAGGCGATCGCGACCGCGCGCCGCCTCGGCGCAGTCGTGAAGGCGTATGACGTCCGGAGCGAGACGAAGGAGCAGGCCGAGTCGCTCGGCGCGTCATTCCTCGTGCTCAAGTCGGTCGCCGACGCCTCAGGGGCGGGCGGCTACGCCCGCGAGCTCACACCCGAGGAGCGCAAGGCCCAGCAGGACGAGTTGAACGGCTACATCGGCGACATGGATGTCGTCATCACCACCGCGCAGGTGCCGGGCCGGCGTCCGCCGGTGCTCGTCACCGCCGAGGCCGTGGCCAGGATGAAGCCCGGCTCCGTGATCGTCGATATGGCGGCGAGCGCGCTCGGCGGCAACTGCGAGCTGTCGAAGGTCGGCGAGGTCGTGCTGACCGACAACGGCGTCGCGATCCATGCCCCCGAGGACCTCCCGTCCACGATGCCCGTGAGCGCCAGCCTCTTCTACGCGCGGAACATCTCCGCATTCCTGATGAACTTCATCAAGGACGGCCAGCTGGTGTTCGATCCCGGCGACGAGATCGGCG
>JBJKRK010000021.1:0-7852 GCA_046704705.1 Candidatus Limnocylindrales bacterium
GATCGCGCCCGCTTCGATCGCATGGGCGCCGAACGCGTCGGGATCGGCCACCAGGTGGTTGAGGCGGACCGAGGTGCCCCCGAGCGTCTCGGGGCTCAGGTTGTGCGCCTCCGGGACTTCCTCCGCGACGCGCACGCGGGCCTCGCCGATGGCGAGCTCGGCCACGATGTGCCCATCCGGGTACGTGTTGCGGTGGATCTCGACGGCGCCGAAGGCGCGCCCGTAGAACGCAGCTGCATCGGCAGCCCCGCGGACCGTCAGGACCGGGGTGACCGAGGTGCGGAAGCCCGTGACGTCCGGCAGCAACACGGCCGAGGGCGACGGCCGCGCCAGCTCGGCGGGTGCCGCCGGCGCACCCGCCTCGTGGAGGCGCCGGACCTCGGCGCGCGCCACGTCGAGCGTGACGCCGAGCGACTCGAGGACGCCCGCCGCGATCCCCTCGCCCTCGCGGATGCAGGCGAGGAGGATATGCTCGCTTCCCACGGGCCGGTTCTGCCGGCGCGCCTCGTCGACGGCGAGCTCGATCACCCGCTTCGCACGCTCCGTGAGGCCAACCGTTTCCCGCGAGGGGCGACTGCCCCGCCCGATGATGAACTCGACTGCGCTGCGCACCTTGAAGGGCTCGACGCCCAAGGAGCGCAGCACCTCGGCCCCTTCGCTGTCGGCCCGCAGGATGCCGAGGAGCAGGTGCTCCGTCCCGATGTACGTGTGGTCGAGTCGCCGTGCCTCGTCCTGCGCGTACGTCAGCGTCCGACGGCCCTCGTCGCCGAACTGCCGGTACGGGTCTTCGGGCATCAGCCAGCCTCAGTCGGCGGTCGCCGAGCGCGTCTTCGCCGGGGGTGGTCCCCGCGCTCCTGGTACACGCGGTTCCAGGGTGCGAGGAGCACGCGCCGGGTCGTCGCGTCGAGTGTGTCGCCGAGAAGGAATGCGAGGCCGGCGTCGCCGAGCGCGGGCAGTGCCTGGTGGCGCAGGTCGGCGAGGAAGAGGTCGTGCACCGGGCTCACGGGCGCGTACACGCCGCTGTATGCGCCGCCCGCGTCAGCCCAGCGCAGGAGCGCCGACTGCATGCGCTCGAGTTCGTCCTGGCGTCGCAGCCGCTGAGCGGTCGCGCGAACCTGCGCCAGAGCGGTCTCCCGGGCCGCCGCCTCATCAGGCGGTCGCGACGCGCTCAGCGCGAGAAGCGCGCCGTCGTCGAGCGCCGAGCAGGCGTCGAGGAAGGCGTCGACCGGATCACCGTGGGTGGCCATCGTCTCGGCGTGCCCTCACTGCGTGTCGGGATGATAGGACGGCATTGCGCGGGTGCTGCGTCTCACGGGAGTGCCGGCGCGGGTCGCCAGGTCGCGCCGCCGTCGTCGGTCAGATAGACCGAGGCGAGCGCGGGCGTGTCGCCCGAGGTCGCCTCGGCCGCGCCGTGGAAGGCGTCCCAGAAGCCCAGCCAGGCGATGTCGCTTTGGGGGAGGCCTCGCGGGAGCAGCTGCACCAGGTCGGTGCCGGCGTCGGTGCTCACGTCGATGATGGTCGCGGGGATGCTCGACCGCGGCGCCTGCAGCCAGAGGTGGTCGGCGTCGAGGATAGCGGCCGACTGACCCTGCGCTGCCCAGGGCAGGGCGCCCGTCTGCGTCCAGGTGCGACCGCCATCGGCGGTGCGGTAGAAGAGGACGCTCCCCAGCAGCCCCGGCACGGTCGACTGCTGCTCGACCTGGAGCAGCCCGGTCGCCCCGAAGACGCGCGGCGGCTGGGCCAGGAAGACCGTCGGCCCGCTCCGACCATCGAGTCCCGGCAGCGTTACGTCCGACCAGGTCGCCCCGCCGTCGCGGCTCACGGCGAGGACGGGCAGCCCGGCGCTGCGGGCCCCACCCTGGCCGCCTGCCCAGAGCGTGGAGGCATCGCTCGCCACGAACTCGGCACCGAGCGGACCCGCGGTGCCCGCCACCTGCCAGGTGGCGCCGCCGTCGCTCGTGCGGAGCACCGTGCTCCTCGCGCCGCTGAGGAGCAGGTACCCATGCTGCGCGTCGAGGAAGACGAGGGAGGGCGTCGCCCCCGGATACGCGCCGGGCAGGCTGGCGACCTGCCAGCTGCCGCCGTCGGATGTGCGCTCCACGGCGAGCGCGCCCGGGGCATCGGCGCCCGGTATGACGCTCCAGGCGTGCTGCGCGTCGAGGACGAACGTCGCCTGCTGCGTCTCCGGGAACGAGGCGTTGGCGGTGGTGCCGATGGCCTGCCAGCTGTCTCCCCGGTCGATCGAGACGATGAGCCGGTTGTCACGCGTGACCACCCACAGGCCGGTCGTGCCGAAGAGGCCTGCCTGGGCGACCGACCCCCCCGTCGGGCCAGCGTTCGGGTCGGGCGTCGGCAGCCGGACGGCCGCGGGAGCCGGTGTCGCCGGGGCCGTCGCTCCGAGCGAAGCTGCGGGCGTGGGCGGCGCGAACGAGGCCCCGGGCGCCAGCGTCGGGAGGGCCGGATGGACGTCCTGCGGGTCGGGTGGGACCGCCCCGAGACTGCCTGCCATCGTCGCCAGGTCGTCGACGATGCCCGTCGCTTCCAGCGTGGCGAGGTCGTTGTACGTCCCGCTGCCCTGCAGCTCGATGGCGAGCGGCTGGTCCTGATCGATGGCGAAGGCGACGACCTCCAGCACCGGGGAGGGCCTCCCGCCCAGCGCGGTGAGCGCGTACAGCTTCGCGTTCGGCAGCGTCCGGAGGAGCGTGAACGTGTACCCGTCGCCCGTCCAGAGGTGCTCGATGGCGGCCGTCCAGCCTGCGAGCGCGGGGTGCTGCTGGAAGAGCGTCCACTGCGCGATCATCCCGTTCGGTCCGGCGGCTTCCCCCGCCACCTGGAGGTTCACCACCGTCATGACCAGCCCCTGCCCCTGCGTGCCCTGGAAGCCGGGAGCGACGTAGCCGCGACCGACGGGCAGGCCGGCGCCCTCGGGCGTCCAATTCGCCGGGCGGAGCATCCGGTAGCCGAACACCCCGTCGGTCTGCTCGACGAAGGAGCTGATGAGGTCGCTGCGCGGCGTGGGCAGGCCGCCCGTCGTGGGACCGGACAGGAGGGGACGAACGAGGACGAGGACGAGCGCGGCCACGATCAGCATGACAAACGCAGCCAGGCCGCGCGCGGGGGAGGGCGGCCCGGCCAGCCATCGGCGCCAGCGCGACCCTGCGGGCCGGGTGATCCGGCGCGGGACCTCCGCCACCGCCTGGCGGAGCTCGGGCGGGACGTCGGATGGGGCCATCGCGCGGAGCACGACGCGGAGGTCGCTGTCGAACCGTTCGTCGTTCATCGGGTGCCCTCCACGGGGAGGCGGTCCGCCGCGTCATACGCCGCGTGGAGGGCGTCGAGCGCGTGGTGGAGGCGGGACTTCACCGTGCCGGGGCGCGCACCCGTCAGCCGGGCGATCTCCTCGAGCGGGAGGTCGGCGTAGTAGCGCAGGACGATCACCGTGCGCTGGTCCGCGGTGAGCGCGCCCACGCCACGCCGCAGCGCGTCATGCTCGGCCAGGCGCGAGGCGAAGTCGGGGGCGCCCGCCACAAGCGCCGGGTCGAGGCCGATCCAGCGCACGCGGCCCCGGCGGCGCAGCCTGTCGCGGCAGCCGTTCACGAGGATGCGCCGGAACCAGGCGGGGAAGCGCTCAGGGTCGTGCAGGCTGTCGAAGCGCTCCCAGGCGCGGACCGCGGCGTCCTGGACCGCATCCTGCCCCTCGGGCTCGCTCCCCAGCAGCAACGCCGCAAGTCGATACATCGAGGCCAGCTCTCCGTCGGCAAGGCGGACGAAGGCCGCCGCCCGCTCGGGCAGCGCCGCCTGCAGATCCGCGCCTGCTTCCCCCACGTCCAGCTCCCTCCCGAGCATGCCCTTCCTGACGAACGGGCGACGCGGAACGTTCATTCTTCGCTGCGCGCCCGACTGCCGCCGCGACGCCAGGACCGCCGTGATCGGTCCACCGTCGTCGTCCGTGCCCGAGGATCCAGGCCGGGCGTCATGCGGTCGAATCGCTCCACAGCAGCCTGCCCGTTCCCGCGTCGAGGAAGGAGCGCCCGCGCGGCGGGTAGCCGAGGTCGTCTCCGGTCTCGGTCACGATCTCCCAGCACAGCCGAAGCGTCGCTGCCGGCCGCTGGCCGGTTGGTTCCGCCCAGACGAGTGTGGCGTCGACGATGCGTAGCGGGACAGCGGAGGGAGCGGCGTTTCGCTGCCGGGTCTGGAGCGCCGCGATCGCCTGCTCGCGCGTCAGGACCTGCGCCGGCTTCGGCTCGACCGGGCGCCATAGCCTGTGGAACCCGAGGAACGAGCCGTCCGCGTTGAGCGTGACCCCGATCCCGTCGTGCAGCCCCGGCACACCGTCGACCACCATCGGCCAGAACGCCGCCCAGAGATCGCCGGAGTACGACAGCTCGGGCGAGGAGCCGGGCACAGCGCCGATCGAACGGGCGATTGTTACGGCCCGATCCAGGATCTCCGAGCGGGCGAGCGGCAGGGGCGGGGGCGTGACCCAGGGCGTGGAGCGGAACACCGTCGCGGGCATCTCCTGCGCGTCCCATGCGACGATCCATCCGTCGAGGCGGGCGGTCGTCTGCGGTATGCCTGTGTCGGGATCCGTGGTGGACACCACGCTTCCGCCCGTGGGCGCCGGGAACCCAAAACGCTCCACGATCGAGCGCGCCTCGGCGAGCCGGTCCTCGGACGAGCCTTGCGCGAGCGGCGTCGCGGTAACGAGCGCCGCCGCGGACGGCGTCTCGCCGCGCGCCGACGGGGATGGCTCCGGGACGGCCGTCGTCGCGGCGCCGGGAGTGCAGCCGGCGATGAGCATCCCGACGACCGCCGCCAGGGCAAGGACATGCCGCACACGCAGGCCGAGCCTGTTGCTCACGCCGACGGATCCGTCACCTGGCCCATGAAGAGCACGGCACCGGTCGCGAGATCCCGCACGAAGAAGAGGAAGGGGTGATCGAATGCCAGAGTGATCACCTTCGCCACCCCGGGCCCTCCGCCGGTGCCTCCCAAGACGGCGGTTGCGGCCGCGGCTTCGGTGCCCTTCTCGTCGACGTCGATGTTCGCCTGGTGCGCCACCGCGGTGACGTACAGGCGATCTGCGGGGCCCTGCGGGACGTGGATGCCGGTGAAGTCCGCTCGAGAGGGGTCGAAGGCAAGCGACATGCCGAGGGCGCCCAGGTCATCGTTCAGCTCGGCGCGAGTGTCGATGCTGAAGCGCGGCAGGAAGAGCTGCACAGCGTACGGGTAGCAGCCTGGGCTCTGCCCTTCGGGGATGCCCGGGCAGGGTCCCGGTACATCGAGCGCGGTTCGCTGCGTGGCGAGCGCGCCGGCGATCCGGTCAAGCTCCCCGACGGTGAGGGACCCCTCGAAGCTGGCGAGGCTGTCGGGCAGGATCAGGGTCATGGCGAGCGGGGTGCTGCGCTCGGGCCCGCTGTGTAGCAGCTCGGTCGCCCGCCAGCCGTTGCCGCTGGCGTAGGGGAGTGACGGGCCCGTCTCGCCCTCATCGTCGGCATCTGGACCCGCGAGCCGTCCACGCGCGTGAACGGCGCTGGTTTCGTGAGGCTCTCCCAGAAGGGCGTTGCCCAGCCTGCCTTCAGGTAGATCGCGTTGACCAGGGCGATGCGGGTCAGCCGGGTGACTTCCGCCGGCTGCAGGAGCTCCGGGATGCGGCCCGCGGTCTGCTCGCTGACCCAGGCGTTGATCGTGCGGCGGGCGGCGTCGGGATCGCCGGCGAAGTCCACCAGGCGTAGCCCCGCCCCGAAGGCCGACTTGATCGCGTCGAGATACGGCTTCTCGATCGTCCAGCCCGCCTGTCCGTAGGCGGCATTGGCGATGTCCAGGGCCAGCGTGTGCTGGCCCAGGATGTCGGTCCAGGACGCATCGCGCGAGACAAGGGCCTGCTCCAGGCTGTTCAGCCCCGGCCCGAACGCGGGCCAGCCGCTCGTGTGAAGGACTGCGTCCATCTGCGTCGCGGTGGTGCCTTTCGCGCCCGCCAGGGCCATGCCGAGCGCGAGGGCGATGCTGGTGGGCGAGATGACCGCGTTCTTCCCATCGAGCCCCAGCCTCGGGTCGGCCAGGAGCTGACGATAGAGGTCGAGACCGAAGGCATCGACCGCCGTTGCCGCGGTTGCCGCTGCGGCGGGATCGGCGGGTGCGCGCGCGACAGCGGAGATCGCGAGCTCGGAACCGCCGGGCTGGCCGGCACTCGGCCGGGCGGTCGGCGCGGGGCTGGCGATCGAAGTCGGGCTGGTCGGTGCGGCTGGGCTCGAGGCGAGGGATCCCCCCTGGGAGGGCGCGGCGGCGGACGTCGCGGGGCTCGATCCCGACGGCGTGACGATCGGGCTCGGCGAGGCGGTCGTGCCTCCGCAGCCCGCGAGAAGCGCGGTGGTCAGCAGCGCGACGAGCCAGGTCTGGCGGCCTCTCGCACGGTTCCTTTGTCTCACCACGACCCCCTCTGGCGCCTGGTTCACCTCAACCTCCATGACCACGCCGGATCCGGCGTCGGTCGGGTCGTCAGGGTCGGTGCACTCGCTGCCCGCTCGATCGCTTGTCGTGGTCGATCACGGCACGGCTGCTGGCCGGACCGTGCGCATGATCGCCAGCACGGTGGCCTCGCCAGTCGCGAGGTCGGGACCCCGCACGCAGGCAACGAACTCGTTGTCGCCCGCTCCATCGGGCATCCTGGGCGCCATCGCCGTGAGCGTCTCGTCGGCTGCGATCGCCGCGCAGACTCCGGGCGTATCGCGCAGCACGGGAATGGAGACGCCGTTCGAGGTGATCGACGCCCACGGCGAGGCGTTGGGCTGCCGGTGCAATCCCTGCAGCGGGATCCAGGCGACGAGCACGCCGTTCGGCGACAGGCGTTGGAGCGGCCAGCAGGCCTGCAGGGTCGGGGGGTTGGAAGAGCACCAAGCGGCGATCGGTTCGGGCGAGACGAACGTGATGCCCTCCCTACCGCCTGGAACGACGGGTGGCGTCCCCGTCACATGCCATGAGGCGGGTGCGGACCACCACACCGACGCGCCCTGGATCACCATCGCTGGCGAGGCCACCGCCGGCGGGGCGGACGTTGGGGCGGCGCCGCAGGCTGCGCTCAAGATCGCGCTCAGGAGACTGACGAGGACGGCGCTCCTCACGCGGAACGCGGCCCTGCTGGATCCCGCACGCCCGCCAGGCGCTTCCCAAGGGCGCCCGATCGGCCGGCCCGCCACCATGATCCGCGGGTCGGGCCTCAGGGCGGCATCCGCAACTGTCAGTCGCATGGCGGCAGCGCACCTCTCGGCGCCCGGGCTCGGACGCCCGACGTGGTACACGGGACAATCGAGCCGCGGCCTGCAGCGCCCGAAACCCGTGGCAGTTCACGACCCGGCTCGATCGCGTCGCACAGGGCGCGGAACCCGGCGTGCAACTCCCGCCGGCAGGCGTTGGCGGTCAGCCCGAGCACGGCGGCCACCTCGTCCGTGTCCAGCCCGACGACGAACCGCAGCACGACCGCGGCGCGGGTGGCGAAGGGCAACCCATCCAGGGCGGCTGCTGTCGCGCATCGCTCATCGAAGCTTCGCGAGATCGACGGCCACGACGATGTCGCGGCCAGCGTCGACCGCCCTCCACAAAAGCCAGTCGTCCTGCAGCCAGACGATTCCGGGGTCGCCCGGCACGCCGCCCAGCAGCCGCAGGCCGGAATCTGCCGACCACATGCCGACCCGTGACGGAAGCCCAGTCGCCGTGTCACCCGCGCGTAGCGAGGCGTCGCACCGGAACACGACGACGCCTGCGACGGCGCCCACACCCCAACAGTTGCGGTTCGGGCGACCCGGATCGATCGTCTGGATCGTCCCGTCCAGGACACGCACGACGGTGCCGCTCG
>JBJKRK010000022.1:0-5525 GCA_046704705.1 Candidatus Limnocylindrales bacterium
CCGGTGCCCCGTGGCCCCCGATCCAGGCCCTCGCCAGCGTTCCATATGACGAGCCGCTGGCTCCGCGGCGCGCTCGTGCGTGAGCTGGGAGCCGCGATGCCCGGCGACTGGGTCGAGGTCTCCGGACCTCGTGGCGCCCACGAGCCGTCACGTGTCCGCGAGGCGTTGCAGGCACTGGCGACCGAAGGGCTGGTCGAACTCGGCGAGGGCGACCTGGCGCGCCTGCCGGGCAGCTGAGGTCATGCCGCCCTGGTCGACCTTCTCGCTCGCCGGCGCCTGTCGGCCGCTTGTGTCACTCTATGCGGGCCCGATGTCGATACGCTAGTGCCCCCATGCGAACACGTCACGACCCTCCGCACCCATCCGCCGGACACGGATCAGGCCCGGCCGCCGACCCCGTCGAGCAGGCCGAGCTGCCGCTGCTCCCCGACGAGCCGCCGCTCCCCGCGACCGACCGTGCGCTGGCCGATCCGGAGCTCCACCTGGACGACCTGGCCGTTCGATGGGCCGCTGCCGCCAGCCGGCCGCCGATGAGCGCCGAGGCGATGCGGGGCGTTGACCACCGAGCGCGCCTCCTCGGGGTATCGGGCCGACGACTGATGGAGCAGGCCGGCGCGGCGGTGGCAGCCGCGGTTCGCGCCCTGGCCAGCGACACGGAGCGCCAGGGATCCGAGCCCGTCCTCGTGCTGGCCGGCCCGGGCAACAACGGCGGCGACGGCAGCGTCGCCGCGCGCTACCTGGCCAGAGCCGGCATGCGCGTCGCGGTCGTGCTCGTCGGGTCGGAGAACCGTCCCACGAGCCCCGACGCCGCGGCCGCCTGGGATGCGCTCGGGGGCCAGCGCCTCGTGGAGCGGATGCATGCCGCGACGGTGCGAGACGTGCAAACGCTCGCGCAGGGCATCGGCCATGCGCGGGTCGTGGTCGACGCGCTGCTCGGGACCGGCATCCACGGGGCACTTCGCGAGCCCGTCCGCAGCGCCGTCGAGCTCATCCGGCATGCGCGCGAGGCGGGCGTGCCGGTCTGCTCGGTGGACACACCGACGGCGGTCGACCTCACCTCGGGCGAGGCTTCGGATCCGGTGGTCCGCGCCGACGTCACCGTCACCTTCCATCGACCCAAGCTCGGCCTGACAGCCGGCACCGGCGCCGCGCTGGCAGGACGCGTGCTCGTCGCGCCCATCGGCATCCCCGCCGAAGCGGACACCGCGTGAGGGAGACAATGAGCATCTCATCCAGCTCGTCCGCCGCCGCGGACCCGACGAGCGAGCGGGGCGCCCCTGAGTCCGAGACCCGAACGCCCTCGACGCCCGAGGACCGGGCGACAGGCGGCCGTTCGGTCCGCGATCGCGACGTGCTCCTGCTCAGCGCCGCCGTGGTGATCGCGGTGCTTGGTGTGCAGGGCCTGACGATCCTCTCGCCCGCGCTCAACGACGCGATCGGGCGCCCGCCGACCGTCATCATCTTCCTGGCGGTCGTGACGATCGTGGTGCTCGTTCGCGTCGCCGTCGCATCGCTGTGGCGCCGCTGATCGGGGCTGCCGGCGGCATCGGATGCGCGGCCGACATGCGATGCGGTTATTTGCAGCGGCAGAGACGCCCGCGTACCATCCCGAGGTGAAGATGCTTTCCCGAAGGCGGCGCAGCTGCGCCCTCGTCCTCCCTTCCGTGGCGGACGTCCCGATCGAGGTTCGGTAGCAGTGCCCGACGACGCGCCCGACGCGTTCGATCTCATCGTCCTGGGAGGCGGCACGGGAGGGTATTCCGCCGCGTTTCGGGCCGGGCAACTCGGGTTGCGGGTCGCCCTGGTGGAAGAGGCGAAGATCGGTGGCACGTGCCTGCACGTGGGGTGCATCCCGACGAAGGCGATGCTCGAGTCCGCCGACTTCTACGCGCGGGTGAAGGAGGCCGGCACCTTCGGTGTCCACGTGCGTGACGCCCGCGTCGACTACGCGGTGATCGCGCAGCGCCGCCAGCAGGTGGTCGACAGGCTGCACAAGGGGCTCATGGGCCTGGTTCGCAAGAACAAGGTGGAGTTCGTGCACGGACGCGGCGTCCTCGAGGCGGGTCCGCGCGTGCGCGTCGCCCTCGCGGGTGCCGACGGAACGCCCGGCGGGGGCGGGGAGCGGCTGCTCCAGGGGAGCGACGTGATCGTGGCGACCGGGAGCCGACCGAAGAGCCTGCCCGGCCTGGTGCCGGATGGCGAGCGGATCCTGACCAGCGACGACGTCCTGCGGAGCGAGCGCCTGCCGGCCAGTCTGGTCGTGGTCGGCGCCGGCGCGGTCGGCGTGGAGTTCGCGTCGTTCTACGCCGACATGGGAACGTCGGTGACGCTCCTCGAGTACCTGCCGAGCGTCGTGCCGCTCGAGGACGCCGAGGTGAGCCAGGTCGTGCATCGCGCCTTCACCCGGCGGGGCATCACGGTCATGACGAGCGCACGCTTCGATCCCGCCGCCGTGACCGCCGACGAGCAGGGTGTGCGCCTCATGGTCGGGCCGGAAGGGGCGGAGCCGAAGGAGCTGCGGGCCGAGCAGATGCTCGTCGCCACGGGCCGGGCCGCGAACATCGAGGACATCGGGCTCGAGGGCACGCGTGCCGTCGTCGAGCATGGGGTGATCCGCGTCGACGCGACGATGCGCACCGCGGAGCCGCATGTCTACGCCATCGGCGACGTGGTCGGCGGGCTGTGGCTGGCGCACGTCGCGGCCCACGAGGGCATCGTCGCGGTCGAGTCGATCGCGGGCGAGTCCCCCGACCCGCTCGACTACAACAAGATGCCGCGCTGCACGTACTGTCGCCCGCAGGTCGCCTCCATCGGGCGCAGCGAGGAGGAGCTGCAGCGCGCCGGCGTGACCTACAAGACCGGCAAGTTTCCCTTCATCGCCAACGGCAAGGCGCTGATCGGCGGCGAGTACGACGGCTTCGTGAAGGTGCTCGCGGATGCGCGCAGCGACGAGGTGCTCGGTGTGCACATGGTGGGCCCCCACGTGACCGACCTGGTCGCCGAGGCAAGCGCCTCGATGCTCCTCGAGGCGACGGCATGGGAGATGGGGGCGTCGGTGCATCCGCACCCCACGCTCTCCGAGGCGGTCGGTGAGGCGGCGCTCGCGGTCGCCGGCCGCGCGATCAACGTCTGACGCAGCACCTGCCTGACAGTGAGGTAGACCGCATGGCGACCGGACGGCAGACTCGGGGAAAGGCCTCCGCCGCCCCTGCCCGCCTCGCGGAGGGGTTCGGGCTGCGTGACGAGCAGCTCATCGAGATGTTCCGCCTCGTGGCGCTGGCGCGCGCCGTCGACGAGCGGATGTGGGTGTTGAACCGCGCCGGACGCTCGGCGTTCGTGATCAGCGGGCAGGGCCACGAGGGCGCGCAGGTCGGGATCACCTACTCCCTGCGGCGCGACGTGGACTGGCTCGTGCCGTACTACCGCTCCGTGGCCGCCGTTCTCACGTTCGGCATGACGCCGCGCGAGATCCTGCTTGCGCAGCTCGCCCGGTCGAGTGACCCGTCCTCCGGTGGGAGACAGATGCCGGGCCACTACGGGGCGGCACACCGGAACATCCTTTCGGGCAGCTCCCCGGTGGCAACCCAGGTGCTCCACGCGGTGGGCATCGGGCTGGCGGCGAAGCTGCGCGGGACGGACCAGGTCGTCCTGACTTCCCTCGGCGAGGGAGCCAGCAACCAGGGCGACTTCCACGAAGGGCTGAACTTCGCCGGCATCCACCGACTGCCGGTCATCGTGGTCATCGAGAACAACGGCTACGCGATCAGCGTGCCGAGTTCGAAGCAGGCGCCGGTGCAGGACCTGGCGACACGCGCGGCCGGGTACGGGATCCCCGGCGTGGTGGTCGACGGCAGTGACGTGCTGGCCTGCTACGCGGCCGGCCGGGCGGCCGTCGAACGTGCAAGGAACGGGGAGGGGGCCACGTTGATCGAGGCCAAGGTGACCCGGCTCACTTCGCACTCCAGCGACGACCAGCAGACGAAGTACCGCAGCGCCGAGGAGCTGGAGGCGCAGCGCCGCCGCGACCCGCTGCCCCGCTTCCGGGAGCAGCTGCTGGAGGCGGGTGTGCTCGATGCCGCCCGCGCCGAGGCGATCGCGGCGGAAGTCAGGGCGACGGTCGACGAGGCCACGGACTGGGCCGAGGAGCAGCCTGTCCCCGATCCTGCCGAGGCCCTGCGCCACGTGTACGCCGAGCTGACGTAGCAGGTTCGGGAGCGACTGATGGCAGTGCAGACGTTCGTCGAAGCGATCCGCTCGACGCTGGCGGACGAAATGCGCCGTGACCCCGCCATGATCGTCCTCGGCGAGGACGTGGGCCTGAAGGGCGGCGTGTTCCTGGCCACCGATGGCCTCTACGCCGAGTTCGGGCCCGATCGGGTCATCGACACGCCGCTGTCGGAGTCGCTCATCGTCGGCGCGTCGATCGGCGCCGCGACGAACGGCCTGCATCCGGTGCCCGAGATCCAGTTCGCCGACTTCATCCTGCCGGCTTTCAACCAGATCGTGAGCGAGGCGGCCCGCATGCGCTACCGCTCGAACGGCACATTCGGCTGCCCGATCACGATCCGTGCACCGTACGGCGGCGGGATCCACGGCGCCCTCTACCATAGCCAGTCCCTCGAGGCGTTCTTCTGCCACGTGCCCGGACTGAAGGTGGTCGTGCCGTCCACGCCCTACGATGCCCGCGGTCTGCTCCGCAGCGCGATCCGGGACCCCGACCCCGTGCTCTTCTTCGAGCACAAGAAGATGTACCGCTCGGTGCGTGGCGAGGTGCCGGATTCGGACTACACCGTGCCGCTCGGGCAGGCGCAGGTCATCCACCCGGGCGACCAGATCACGGTCGTCGCGTACGGACTGATGGCGCACTACGCGCTCGCAGCCGCCGAGGCGGTCGCGGGCGAGGGGATCAGTGCCGAGGTGATCGACGTGCGAACGCTGCGCCCGCTCGACCTCGACACGCTGCTCGAGAGCGTGCATCGAACCGGGAAGTGCGTCGTCGCGTACGAGGACAACAAGTTCGGCGGGTACGGCGCGGAGATCGCCGCCGTGCTGGCCGAGCAGGCGTTCGACTACCTGGATGGACCGATCCTCCGCGTCGCCGGGCCCGAGGTTCCCGCCGTACCGTATGCCCAGACACTGGAAGACTGGTTCATGGTCAACCCCGAGAAGATCGCCGGCGCGATCCGCGCGCTGGCCGCGTACTGACTGGAGCGTCCACAGCTATGCCCAAGGTGACGATGCCGCAGCTCGGCGAGAGCGTGGCGGAAGGAACGATCGGCCGCTGGCTCAAGCAGGTCGGCGATCACGTCGACAAGTACGAGCCGCTCGTCGAGGTCATCACCGACAAGGTGAACGCGGAAGTCCCGTCGCCGTTCGCCGGGGAGCTCACCGAGATCCTCGTGGAGGAGGGTGCCACGGTCCCGAACGGTGCGGAGATCGCGGTGATCGCCGAAGGCGCGACTGCCGGGGCGTCGCAGGCAGCGGCGCCTGCGCCGGCCGCTGCCACCGGTGGCGCGCCCGCGCCC
>JBJKRK010000023.1:0-8815 GCA_046704705.1 Candidatus Limnocylindrales bacterium
CGGCGGTATCGCCGCGAGCGCCACCGCCGAGGCCGGCCACCACGAGCATCTGCTGGGACGAGTACGCCGGCCCCTCCTCGCGCGTGAGCTGACCCAGCACGTCGATCGGCAGGTCGTTGATCACCGCGTGGTTCGGGTTGAAGAGGAGATGCCTGTCCACCGCCAGCCCGATGGCCGCGCCCTCCTTGACCGCGTGGTAGAGGTTGCGCGGACGGACCGAATCGCCCACGTTCACGACGTGCAGGCCAGCCGCCCGCAGCTCGTCGAACAGCTCCAGGCGCGGCCGCGTATGACAGCCGATGATGTCGTCGACCGCGAGCGTCGAGCGGTGGAAGTCGCGGTCCTGCAGCACGACCTCGCCCCCGCGAATCTCGTGGATCGTCGTCTGGGTGAGGACCTTGACGGGGAACTCGTACGGGCGCGAGTGGAGCACTTCCGCGTCGCCCTGCGCGAAGCGCTTGCGGGCGACGTACATGTGGATCACCTCGCACTCGGCGGCGAAGTCGCGGTTCTCGGTCACCACCGTGACGTCCTTGTGCGTGCTGGCGAGGAAGGCGATCGTGTCGACGGCCGGATAGTGGTCGCCCCACAGCAGCACGCGCCGGCCCATCTTGTGGAGCTTCCGCGCGCCGGGATGACACTCGCAGGCGATCTTCGGGCAGGCCATGGCCTCCTCGAAGGGAACGACGAGGTCGGCCCGTCCCACGACCTCGGGAACGTACGAGATGGCTCCCGTGGCGTTGACGATCAGGTCGTACCCGCGGAGCTCGTCGACGGTCGGCGCGTGGTTCAACCGGATGTCGACGTGCAGGTCGAGCAGCTGGTCCCGGATCCAATCCAGGTACCAGCGCATCTTCTCCTTGCCGGGCACCAGGCAGCAGTACAGCATCGCCCCGCCGAGTTCGCCCTGCTGCTCGAAGAGCGTCACCTCGTGGCCGCGCTCCGTGGCGACGCGGGCCGCCTCCATGCCGGCCGGGCCGCCGCCCACGACCGCCACGCGCACGGCACGTTCGGAGCGGCGCATCTGCGCGAAGGCTGGGTTGCCACAGGCCGGGTTGATCGAGCAGGCGATCTCGTGCTTCGCCATGAGCGACTCCTGCCAGCAGCCGCCGAGGCAGGAGATGCACTTCCGGATCGACTTCACGCGTCCCAGCTGCGCTTTCACCGGCCAGTACGGGTCAGCCAGCAGCTGGCGGGAGAGACCCACGAGGTCGGTCTTCCCCTCGGCCAGGATCCGCTCGCAGTACTCGGGGTCCCGCAGCGAGTGGCTGGTGATGACCGGGATGCGAACCGCCTGCTTCACCGCCGCGGCCGCATACGTCGCCCATCCCTCGGGGTAGTGCATCGGATCGAACCCGGCACCGGGGCTCTCCTGGATCCCCTGGCTGATGTCGACCGCCGCGCAGCCGGCCTGCTCGAGCATCCGGGCGATCTCGACGCCTTCGGCGAGCTCCCGGCCGCCCGGCACGAACTCCTCGAACGAATAGCGCACGAGGACCGGGAAGGCCTTGCCGCATTTCTTGTGGATCTGGTCGACGATGGCGAGCGTGAAGCGCATCCGGTTCTCGAGATTGCCCCCGAACCGGTCGGTGCGCCGGTTGAGCGCCGGGCTCATGAACTCCGAGAGCAGGTATCCGTGTGCGGCGTGCAGCTCCACGGCGTCGAAGCCGGCCTGCTTCACGCGCCAGGCCGCCTCGGAGAAGAGGTCCACGAGTTCGAGGATCTCGGCGATGGACGCCTCGCGGATCTCCTTGCCCTTCTCTTCGGCGTTCTCGTACACGATCTCGTGGCCGGCCGACCAGGGCAGCTTCAGGACGCGGTCGTTCGCGCCGAGCGTGTTGTAGCGGGGGATCGCGCACTGGCGCCCGGGATGCTGGAGCTGCACCGCGCACTTCGCGCCGTACCGGTGCATCCCCTCCGCCAGCCGCGCCAGGCCGGGGATGTAGCTGTCGCCGTCGGCCACGAGGCAGGTGACCGTCGGGCGCCCCGTCGCGCGGTCGGGCGTGGTGGCGCCGACGATGATGAACCCCGCGCCCCCCCGGGCGATGTCGGCATGGTGCGCGATATCCCGCTCGCTCACCTCGCCGTCCGCATGGGACGAGCTGATGTCGGTGGGGACGTGGACGACGCGGTTGGCCAGCCTCAGGCCGCCCACCTCGATCGGGCTGAAGAGGTGCGGGAATGGTGTCATGCGGTCCTCCCTGCCTCCGGTCCCATGACGAATCGATGGAGCGACCGCCACAGATCCGGACCAGCATCCAGTGTCCGGTCGCCATCGCGCGCGGGACAATGGCAGGAGCGGCCGAGATACTGGCATGAGCGGCTGCCTTCGCGGCGCGTGGGGCTGCTTCGCGGCACGTCCGGCTGCCTTCGCGGTGCGTGGGACTGCCTCGCGGTGCGTGGGGCGGCCTCGCGGTGCGTGCGGCTGTTTCGCGGTGCGTGGGGCTGCCTCGCGGTGCGTGGGGCTGTTTCGCGGCGCATGGGGCTGCTTCGCGGCGCGTCCGGCTGCCTTCGCGGCGCATGGGGCTGCCTCGCGGTGCGTGGGGGCTGCCGCCAGCAGCACGGACGCCTGTGCTCGCGCGCATGGGCCTCGATCCATGGGACGACCGACAAGGGACCGCACCCGTGGTCGGCGGTTACGTCCGCGGTCGGCGGTTACGTCCGTGGTCGACGGGCACGGCCGTGGTCGACAACGGGCCACGGCCGTGGTCGACAACGGGCCACGTCTGCGGTCGGCGGCCACGTCTGCGGTCGACAACGGGCCACTTACCGTCCATCCGGCCCTCCAATCCGGGGCCGCGCTTCCCGATGATCGCCAGCACCGGCGACTGCGGGAGACGTCGCCGGGCACGCTGGATGGGGAGGCGCCGTTTGGCGGTTTACTTCTGGAACTACGACTTCGACCCGGCGTTCCCGCTGGCCGTCTTCGAGTACCAGACGCGAGCGGCGGAGGACCGGCTCCACTGGCACGACTACCTCGAGATCGCCGAGTGCCTCGACGGACAGGGGCAGTTTGTCTTCGGGCGCCGAAGTCATCGCGTCGAGCCCGGCGATGTGTTCCTCGTCGACAACGCCGAACCACACCTCGCCCTGGCCGACGGCCAAGGCAGCCTGCGCTTGCTCCTGACCCTCTTTCGCCCCGAGCTCATCGCGGCGTCGGGCTGCCGCAGGTTCGACAGTGATTACCTCCGACCCTTCTGGTGGGAGGGCCGTCCGTTCGCGAACCGCCTGCCGGCCGCGAGTGACGCGGCGTCGGAGGTGCGTCCGCTCCTCGAGGAACTCCATGCAATCGCGCGACAGGAGGGCCCGGCGGATCGCTATCTGCTCGACGCGAACCTTCGACGGGTGCTCGCCGTGCTCGTACGGCACGCCGTCGACGCAGCGTCTTCGGGGAACGACGAGGCAGCAGGAGAGGCCGCACGCGGCAGCCAGCTCGAGCAGGTGCGACCGGTGCTTCTGTACCTGGAAGACCACTTCCGCGAGAGCCTGACGCTCGAGCAGGTGTCCGAGCACGTTCACATCAGTGCGTCGCGCGTCCGCCACCTCTTCAAAGACGTCACGCAGGTGGGCTTCAAGGAGTACGTCACGAGCCTGCGCCTGTCGGAAGCCAAGCGCCTGCTGCTCACCAGCGACCACACCGTCACCGACGTGGCCTGGATGGTGGGGTACACGAACCTGCATCAGTTCTACAAGGTGTTCCAGCGGTACACCTCGATGTCACCGGCCGACTACCGTCGCTACTACATGCCGGCGAGCGACCCACACGCGATGGTCCACCGGCCGGGTGCCCCGAAGGCCGAGCCGGCCCGCGTGGCCTGACTGCCCTTGCCCGCTCGGAGTCGGCTCGCCTGCCGAGCGCATCGCGGTCTCCGGCTGCCGCACGTGACGTTGCGCATCGCGCGGCGCCCTCCCCCGGCGACCTGCAGCCGCGACCGACGGGGCGCACCACTGCTACCGTGCGCGTGACGGAACTCGACGAAGGCGGGCGTGCCCCGCCTCACGGCACGGTCGCGCGGCGCAGACGGAGCAGCCAGGGAGCGCGGTCGTGCGGAAGGAGCAGCGAACATGACCCTCGACAGGCGTGCACTCGGCACGAGCGGCCTCGAGATCACCACGGTGGGCTTCGGTGCCTGGGCCATCGGCGGGGGCGACTGGGCGTATGGGTGGGGACCGCAGGACGACGACGCGTCCGTGGCCGCCATCCGGCATGCCGTCGACCAGGGCATCAACTGGATCGACACCGCCGCCATCTACGGTCTCGGGCACTCCGAAGAGGTCGTCGGACGCGCGGTCCGCGAGATCGCCGCTGCCGACCGACCGCTGGTCTTCACCAAGGGCGGCATGATCCCCGACACCACGCGGCCCTTCGAGGAGCCGCAGCGGAATCTGCAGCCTGCCTCGATCCGACGCGAGGTCGAGGCGTCCCTCCAGCGCCTCGGCGTCGATCGCATCGACCTGTACCAGTTCCACTGGCCGGATCAGACGGGCACGCCGGTCGAGGACTCGTGGGGCGAGATGGTCCGCCTGGTGGACGAGGGCAAGATCCGCGCCGCGGGCGTCTGCAACTTCGACGTGGCGCTGCTGGAGCGCGCCGAGGCGGTCCGGCACGTCGACTCGCTGCAGCCTCCCTTCTCCTTGCTGCGACGTGACGCGGGAGGCGATGTCATCCCCTGGGCGGCGGCACATGGCACCGGCGTCATCGCGTACAGCCCGATGCAGTCAGGGATTCTGACCGACTCCTTCTCGGCCGCGCGCGTGGCGGCGCTGGACGAGAAGGACTGGCGGCGCCGGAACACCAACTTCCAGGAGCCGGCCCTCTCGCGCAACATCGCGCTGCGAGACGCATTGCGCCCGATCGCAGGGCGGCACGGCACGAGCGTGGCAGCCGTCGCGGTCGCCTGGACGCTCGCCTGGCCGGGCGTCAGCGGTGCGATCGTGGGCGCCCGGAGTGCCGCCCAGGTGGACGGCTGGCTGGCCGCCGGCACCCTGCACCTCGAGGCCGACGACCTGACCGAGATCACCGCGGCCGTCGAGAGGACCGGCGCCGGGTCCGGACCGATGTCGGCCGGATAGCGGCGGACGGCGCTTCCGGGCGGCGCGGCAGCGGGATCGTTCAGGCTCCGCCCGGCGGGCTACCTGCCAGCGTGTCGGCCGTCAGGCTGCCGATCCGCGCGTGACGCCGGAGGACGTGTTCGGCGTGTCGGCCGCCAGGCTGCCGATCCG
Organism: Candidatus Limnocylindrales bacterium; assembly: GCA_046704705.1. Classification (GTDB taxonomy): domain Bacteria; phylum Chloroflexota; class Limnocylindria; order Limnocylindrales; family CSP1-4; genus JBJKRK01. Next base: position 5,224 of record JBJKRK010000023.1, read on the forward strand.
CGCGTGACGCCGGAGGACGCGCTCGGCGCAGGCGGTCAGGCCGCCGATCCGCGAGTGAGCTGTCGGGCTACCTGCTCTGCTGGGCTGCGGCGCTCGTCTGCGTCGAGACCCGCGGCAGCGCGACGGCGATCAGGCCGCCGACCAACCCGACCGCGATCACGATGACGCGCAGGGCGACCGGGTACTGAAGCCCGAACGCGGCATCGAGCGACACCGCGCCCGCGCCGGCGATCGCCACGGCCACCACACCGGCGGCGAGGCTGAGCGGGTACTCGAACCCGCCCTTGCTGTTCCAGAACCCGCGCGGCAGATGCGCGTGCACGATGATCACGAGCTCCTGTCCGATCAACGCGGCAACGGCGAACGGCGTGAAGAGACCGAACGCGAGCAGGAGCCCGGCGACGAGCTCGGCGGCCATCGAGACGGCGGCCCAGAACCCGGCCGGGCGGATTCCCATCTTCTCCATCGCCCCGCGCCACCCGGCGAAGCCGGGGCCGGACCACCAGCCGAACGCCTTCTGCGCGCCGTGCGCGGCGAAGATCAGGCCGACCACGACCCGTATCACCAGCATTCCCCAATCAGATGCCACCATGGACGATCACCTCAGGCACGTCATGACTGTTTCGGTGCGGCGGCTGGTTCGAACCCGGTGCCACCAACGGCACCCACTCTACCGCGATATCGTTGCGCGCGCAACGGTTGCATCCTGACGCAAGCGCAATGGTTTGTGTCCCGACGCAAGCGCAATCAGCACCCGAACCGCGAGCGCAATCAGCACCCGAACCCGCAACCTGGCCGATCTCGAGGCGTTCGCGGTCGGCAGGTCGACCGACGCGCGATCTCCGTAAGGCCTCACCGGGATGCGCGCGAGCACTCGCCGTCGGTGTGGTCGCACGGGCGTTACGGACGCCCTCCGCCGTCCGTCTATAGTTCCGCTGATGGAGCTCGACCTATCGTTCCGCTGATGGAGCTCGACGGCGACCGGCGCCAGGCTTCTCTGGCCACGCGGCTGCGCAGCGGCGGGGACCAGTTCCTCGGCCTGCTCACCGCCTCCCGCCTCGCCCGACGGCTGGAGCTTCGTAACCGGGCCATGGCCCTCGCGCTGCGTCCGGTCTACCGCTACTACGCGCACAGGTTGCGCGATGAGGTGCTCTCGCTCCCGCGTCCGGGGCATGTCGCGATCATCATGGACGGCAACCGCCGCTGGGCGCTCGAGGAGGGCCTGCTCGATCCGAGCGCAGGGCACAGCCGCGGCGCGGACAAGGTCCTCGAGGTCATCGAGTGGTGCGCACGCCTCGGCGTTTCCGAAGTGACGCTCTGGGCGCTGTCGATCGAGAACCTGGAACGCTCGCCGCGTGAGCTCGAGGCGCTGGCCGACGTGCTGACGGAGCGCCTGGACGGCCTGGCGCAGCCAGGCGCTGAGGCGGCGATCCCGATGCGGGTACGGGTGATCGGCCGCCGCGACGCGCTCCCGGAGCGCCTCTGCCAGGCCATCGCCGCCGCGGAGCGGGCCACCGCGGCAGTCTCCGGGCCCGCCGTGACCTTCGCCATCGCCTACAGCGGTCGCGACGAGCTCGTCGATGCCTGTCGTGCGACCGTGCGGGACCTGGTGGCGGCGGGGACGCCGGCAGATCGACTGAGCGAAGGGATCACGAGCGAAGCGCTCGCGGCGCACCTCTACACGACGGGGCAGCCCGACCCGGACCTGATCATCCGCACCAGCGGCGAAGTGCGCCTGAGCGGCTTCCTCCCCTGGCAGAGCGCGCACAGCGAGTTCTACTTCTGCGACGCGTACTGGCCGGACTTCCGCGAGATCGACTTCCTGCGGGCGCTGCGCACCTACCAGCGGCGCGCTCGACGGTTCGGGCACTGAGATCCCGAGCGTGACCGACGCGATCGGGCCGATCCGCTCGCTGCCGACCGAGCCATTCGTCTACGACTACCCGGGCGCCCATGATGCCGTCGCGTACGAGCTGGAGAACCGGATGGCCGATCCGGATGCCCGGATCGAGGCCTTCATCGAGTCCATCGCGCCCCTCGACGGGCGGATCGTCGTCGACGTGGGTGCCGGCGGCGGCTACCACGCCGTGCGATTTGCGGTCCGGGCCGCCCACGTGTTCGCGGTCGAGCCCGCGGCGAAGATGCTCGTCCAGCTGCACCGCCGGGTCGCAGGCGAGGAGGAGAGCGTCGGGACGCGCATCAGTGTCCTGTCGGCCGGCGCAGAGGCGATCCCGCTCCCGGACGCTTCCGTGGACATCGTGCACTCGCGGTTTGCCTACTTCTTCGGCCCCGAGCGTCCGGGCGTGCGGAGCTGCGAGCCTGGCATCGAGGAGGCGCTGCGGATCTTGCGTCCGGGCGGGCAGGTCTTCATCGTCGACCACGACCTGCGCCACGGTGACTATGCGGGCTTCCTGCGCGATTTCGGCCCGGCAGCCGACCAGCCCGCGCTCGCCGAGCAGATCGACGACTTCTGGGCCGGTCACGGGTTTGCCGCGACGACGATCGAGAGCGCCTGGCGCGCCCCGTCCCGTGGTGCACTCGGGCGGGTCATCCGCATGGAGTTCGGCGAGCAGGCGCAGGCGGTGATGGAGCGCGTCGAGGGCGCCGGGTTCCGCTGCGCTTACCGCGTCTACCACCGGCAGCGGTAGCCCGAGCTGGCGGTAGCCCGGGCTGGCGGTAGCCCGGGCTGGCGGTCGCCCGTTCCCTGGCGGCGCCCGCCGATTTCTGCCAGCACGATCCCAGCCAGCGCAGGGTGGCCCGAGTTCTGCCAGCACGATCCCGGCCAGCGCAGGGTCGCCCGGGCTGGCGGTCGCCCGTTCCCTGGCGGCGCCGGGTGGCCCGAGTTCTGCCAGCACGATCCCGGCCAGCGCAGGCCGCAGCGGCGCCACCGGCCAGCGGCTTTCGTTCGCCACCAGCCAGCGGCTTTCGTTCGCCACCGGCGAGTGCCACCACCGGCCAGGGGACCTCGTGCTGGGTCGCCGCAGCCAGCGGCCCTCGTTCGCCACCGGCGAACAAAACCGCCGTTTCCGGCGTTCGAGGGCCATGTCACGCCTCGTGCGAACGCTGCCCGCGTCCGATCAGGCGTCGATTGGGTGCCGTTTCGGCCGAGACCGAGCGTGAGCGGCCCCGCGCGACTCGCGGCACGCTGAGCGGGACTGGCCGGGCAGGGGTGACGGCGCCGCGAAAGGACGTGGTAGCCGAAGTTTGTTCGCCTGCAGCGAACGTCGGCCGAATTGGGGCCAAGGGCGGCCGAGTGAGAGCCAGGAGCGGCCGAGCCGGGAGAGCATCGATCAAGCCGGGGCACGAGCGGCCGAGTGGGGGCCAGAGGGCGACCGAATCGGGGCCAAGGGCGGTCGAGTGAGGGCCAGAGGGCGACCGAGCCGCGGCCAACAGCGACCGAGCCGGGTGAAGATCGGTCGTGCGGGGCATCGGAGCCGACGCAGTCGATCCGTGAAGGGTCAGCTTACACAGCCACGCCGTCATCCAGTTGATCGGACGAAGTGGGCCCGGGCTCATCTCCAGTTTCGTCCAGCGTGGCGTGCAGATCGCGAGCATGCGCGCGGAGCCAGCGCCGCGCGGCGTCAGCCTCGGG
>JBJKRK010000024.1:0-6181 GCA_046704705.1 Candidatus Limnocylindrales bacterium
CCGGGGCGTGGCGGCATGACCGCCCGCGGCGCGTGGCTGAGCCGGGGCGTGGCGGCATGACCGCCCGCGGCGCGTGGCTGAGCCGGGAAGTGGCGGCATGACCGCCCGCGGCGCGGCGAAGCGCCACCTGACCGAGGAGGAGAAGCTCCGCCTCGGGTTGGAGATCCAGCGCCGGATCGGCGTCCGGACCTCGCGCGACGAGCCGCTGGCGCGCTTCACCACGATGCGCGTCGGCGGGCCGGCCGACCTCTTCGCCACGGCGCACAACCTGTTCGAGCTTCGCGCCCTCGTCCGGTTCGCGCGCGGGCGCGACGTGCCGCTGTTCCTGCTGGGCCGCGGGTCGAACCTGGTGATCAGTGACCGCGGCGTGGGCGGCCTCGTGGTGCAGGTCCGGGCGGAGAGGCACCGCCAGGAGGGGACGCGGCTGGTCGCCGAGTCGGGGCTGCAGATGGCCCGGCTCGCCACGCTCGCCGCGGGGATTGGTCTGTCGGGGGTCGAATTCGCCCTGGCCATCCCCGGCACCGTGGGGGGGGCGGTGTGGGCCAACGCAGGCGCGCACGGCAGCGACGTCCGGGGCGTGCTGGTCGAAGCGAGCGTGATCCCCGCAGACGGAGGGCCCGAGGCAGTCCGGGACGCCGCGGCGCTCGGCCTGGCGTACCGGGACAGCCACCTGAAGCACGGCGTGCCGGGCACGCCGGACGTGGTGACCTGGGCGGCCTTCGGGCTCGAGCGTGCCGATCCGGCGCTGGTCGCGGCGCGGCTGGAGGAGATCAAGCGCTGGCGCCGGACGCACCAGCCGCTCGGGCAACCATCGGCCGGCAGCGTGTTCCGCAACCCCGACGACGGCCCCGCGGCGGGCGCGCTGATCGACCAGGCGGCCCTGAAGGGGACCCGCGAGGGAGGCGCGCGGGTGAGCGAGAAGCACGCGAACTTCATCGTTGCCGAGCGCGGTGCCACCGCGGCCGACGTGCGGCGCCTGGCGGAGCGAGTCCGCGCGGAGGTGGCGACGCGGTTCGGACTTACCCTGCGGTACGAGGTCGTCTTCGCCGGCGACTGGTCGGGATGGGAGGAGGCGGCATGAGCGGAGCCGGCATGGGAGCCCGCATGGGAGCCCGCATGCGAGGAGCCGGCACGGGAGGAGCCGGCATGGGAGCCCGCATGCGAGGAGCCGGCACGGGAGGAGCCGGCACGGGAGCCGGCATGAGCGGAGCCGGCATGAAAGGGCCGCGCCGCCGTCCGTGTGGTCGCGCTCGGGTCCGCGAGAGGAGCGGATCGGCGTGAGCGCCATCGGCGCGACCCCCGTCGGCGCGACCAGCATTGCGGTGGTGCTGGGCGGGCCATCGGCCGAGCACGATGTGTCGCTCGTATCCGGTCGGGCCATCGCCGGCGCCCTCGCGTCGATCGGCCACCCCGTCGCCGCCTGGCTGATCACGCTCGACGGCGGCTGGTGGGAACTCCCGGCTGCGGCGCTGGACGGTGCTCTCGCGCCGAGTGCGTACGACGAGCCGGCGTCGCTCGGTGCCCGCGGGCCGCTCTCCGCCGCGCAGGCGCTGGACGGGCTCGCCCGCTCCGAGCCGCCCCCGGTCGTCTTCCTCGCGCTGCATGGCCCCTTCGGAGAGGACGGAACGATCCAGGCGCTGTGCGAGGCGGCGGGACTCGTGTACACGGGCAGCGGTGTCGCGGCCTCGGCGCTCGGCATGGACAAGGCGCGTTTCAAGCGGCTGGCGCACGGCCTGGGACTGCCGGGCGTGCCGTGGCGGGAGCTCACGGCTGGCGAGGTCGCGGCCGACGAGGCCGGGACGCTCGACGCCGTGATCGCCTTTGCCCGCAACCTGCCGGATCCGCGGCTCATCGCCAAGCCCGCCCGCCTCGGGTCGAGCGTCGGGATGACGATCGTCCACCAGCCGGAAGACCGGACAGCGTTGCTCGCCGCCCTGCGCGAGGCGTTCCGGTTCGACGAGCGCATCCTCGTCGAGGCGTACCTGGCCCACGCGCGCGAGCTGGAGACCGGCGTTCTGGGCAACGGGCCCGAGGACCTGGCAGTGTTCGGTCCCGGCGAAGTCTTCCCCGGACGGGAGTTCTACAACTACGCGGCGAAGTACTCGCCGGGCGTGTCTCGCACGACGACCCGACCCGAGCTGGCGCCCGCCATCCGCGGGCAGGTCCGGAGCGTGGCGCGCGAGGCGTTTCTGTCCGTGGGCGCGGAGGGCTTCGCCCGCGTCGACTTCCTGCTCCAGGGCGACGCGCTCTACGTGTCGGAGATCAACACCATTCCGGGCTTCACGCCGATCAGCCTCTTCCCCCTGCTGTGCGCGGAGAGCGGCCTCGAGTTCGCCGGGGTGTGCGAACGGATCGTGCAGCTGGCCCTGGAGCGAGCCGCGCGGCGCCCGCGCCGCACGCTCACGCGGGGCGACCTGCCGTGAGGGTCGCGCGATGAGGCTCCCGGTGCGTTCCGCGGGCCGCCCGCGCAGGGGACGGCCGGTGCGGCGCGCGTCCGCGGGGATCCGGGCCGGGCGGATCGCCGCGTTCGTCCTCGTGCTGGCGACAGGCGCCGCGATCTACGGTGCTGCGGCATCGCCGGCCTTCGACCTGCGGCAGGTGAACGTCACGGGCTCCACGTACACCGCCTCGTCCGCGATCGAGGCGTCGATGGGGGTCGTCCCGGGAGCCCACCAGAACCTCTTCTCCTTCGATACCGCACGTGCGCGCCGCGCGCTCGAGTCGCTGCCCGCCGTGAGCTCGGCGCAGGTCCGGGTCGCGCTGCCGGATCGGTTGATCGTCCACGTCCACGAACGCCAGCCGATCCTCGCCTGGGAGGTCGATGGGACGCGCGAGCTCATCGATGCCTCCGGGATCGTCGTGACGACCGAGCCCATGAGCGCGCCGCTCGAGCCCGGGCTGCCGGTGTTCGCCGACGATCGCAGCAGCTCACGCGCGCTGGTCCCGGGCCAGAAGCTCGACTCGACCGACCTGGCCGTGGCACGTCTCCTCGGCGCGATCACCCCGGGGATGATCGCCGGGGGCGTGTCGTCGCTGCAGTGGACCGTGACCGACACCTACGGGTACCTCCTGGAGGTAACGCCCGCCCACTGGCGCGCGATCTTCGGCATCTACACGGCGACCCTGCGGCCGCCGAGCCTGATCCCGTCGCAGCTCGAGTGCCTGAACAGCCTGCTCGGCACGGTCGGCGCGACGCGGCTCGAGATCGCCTACCTGTTCCCGGAGGGCGGCAACTGCGGCACGTATGTGGCGCGAGGAGCGAAGTCATGAGCGCCTGGGCGGCACGGCACCCCGTGCACCTCGGCCGGGGCTGCCCGATCATCGGCATCGCCCGCACGGGCGTCGGCACGGTCCACCCGATCGTTGGCGCGCGCTGCGCGGACGGCGGCGCCTGCGGCACGGACGATGGCGCCTGCGGCACGGACGATGGCGCCTGCGGCACGGTCCACCTGATAGTCGGCACGGTCCACCCGATCATTGGCGCGCGCGGCACGGACGATGGCGCCCGCTGCGCGCCGGGTTGCCGCGCATCACCGCAGTCAGGTAGCCTTGCCGGCGTCGCGCAGATGGAGGTATCGAGGACGTGTGGGTGCCCCTGGCAGGGTTGCTCGTGGGCGTCCTGCTGGGCCTCGTCCTCCGCGTCGACGTCGGCTTCGAGCTGGCTCGCTACTCGGCCGTTGGAATCCTGGCGGCGCTCGACTCCGTCCTGGGGGCCATTCGAGCCGAACTCGACGGCACGTATGACAATCGGATCTTCATCTCCGGGTTCATCGTCAACGCCCTGGTCGCGGTGCTGCTCACGTTCGTGGGCGACCGGCTGGGGCTCGACCTCTACCTGGTGGCGCTCATTACCTTCGGTCTCCGCATCTTCCAGAACGTGGCGCTCATCCGTCGCCACTTCCTGTGACGCGGGCAGGCCGGCGAGAGACGGGATGCGGTCGAGGTGTGACGTCCGCAGGCACGACGAGTTGAAGGGATAGGCGTGGAGCGAGAAGCGGTCCTGGTCGCCATCGATGTCGGCACCAGCAAGGCGGTGGCCCTGATCGGCGAGGTGACGACGGACGGCAGCCTCAACATCATCGGCAAAGGGGCGCCCGTATCGGCCGGGCTGAAGAAAGGGATCGTCGTCAACATCGACCAGACGGTCGCCTCCATCGGGGCAGCCATCGAGCAGGCCGAGCGCCTGAGCGGCTACAAGCTCGAGTCAGCCTTTGTCAGCGTGGGTGGCAACCACGTCGAGAGCCAGAACTCGAAGGGAGCGGTGGCCGTCAGCGGGCACCATCGCGAGGTCACCCGCGAGGACGTCGCGCGCGCGACGGAGGTCGCGCGGGCGGTCTCCATCCCCTCCAACCGCGAGGTGCTGCACGTCCTGCCGCGCGGCTTCATCGTCGACGGCCAGGAGGGTGTCAAGGATCCTCTCGGGATGAGCGCCATCCGCCTGGAGGTGGAGACGCACATCGTGACGGGCGCCGCGACCGCGGTGCAGAACCTTTCCAAGTGCGTGCAGCAGGCGGGAATCCGCATCGACGAGCTCGTGGCGAGCCCCCTGGCTTCTGCCGAGGCCGTGCTGAGCGACACAGAGCGCGACCTGGGTGTGGCCGTGGTCGACATCGGCTCCGGGACGAGCGACCTGGCCGTCTTCATGGACGGCTCGCCCTTCCACACGGCCGTCCTGCCCGTGGGCGGCAACAACGTGACGAACGACCTGGCGATCGGCCTGAAGACGAGCCTGCAGGTGGCCGAGGATCTGAAACTCCGACACGGTACGTGCGACCTCAGCGCGGTGCAGCCCGAGGATCTCGTCACGGTCGAGGTCCTCGGCGAGGAGACCGGCCGCACGATCCAGCGCGCCGAGCTGTGCGACATCATCGAGGCGCGCATGCGGGAGCTCTTCGAGAAGCTGCGCGAGGAGATCGCGATTGCCGGCAAAGGCGGCATGCTTCCCGCCGGCGTCGTGCTGACCGGTGGCGCGGCACAGCTCGCGGGTGTCGCCGAGCTCGGCCGTGAGGTGCTCGACATGCCCGTACGAGTCGCCGCGCCCGCGGGAGTCGGTGGCCTCGTCGACCATCTCCTGACGCCCGCCTTCAGCACCTCGATCGGTCTGCTCCTGTGGGGAGCCCGGGCGGTCACGGCGACCGAGCTCGGGCATTACGAGTCGGCGGCCGGGCACGGGGGCATGGGCCGCCTGCGCGACTTCGTGCGGAACCTGTTCCCGTAGGGTGAAGACTGCCGAGATCGAGCTGCGGGTCGGGGCAGCCCGGATCGTCGACCTGACCGGCGAGTGCGAGCGGTTCGTGGCCGGAGAAGGCGACGGGCTCCTGACCGTCTTCGCGCCGCACGCCACTGCGGGGCTCGTCGTGATGGAGCTTGGCGCGGGCAGCGAGGAGGACCTCCTGGCCACGCTCGATCGGCTTCTGCCGCGTGACGATCGCTGGCGCCATCGCCACGGCTCTCCCGGGCACGGCGCCGATCACGTGCTGCCGCTCATGGCCGGGCCCTCGCTCACGATTCCGGTGCTGGCCGGGCGGCTGACCCTGGGAACCTGGCAGTCGATCGCGCTGCTGGATCCGAACGTCGACCGCGCCGTCCGCCACGTGCGACTGACCTTCCTCGCCGGATAGCGAGGCCCCCCGGGCGAGGAGTCCTGCCGGCCGACGGCTCGGCGAACGCAGTGCAGGCCGATTCCCGCTCGGGGCCGCAGGGGCGAGGAGTCCCGCCGGCCGACGGCTCGGCGAACGCAATGCAGGCCGATTCCCGGTCGGGGCCGCAGGAGCGAGGAGCCCCGCCGGCGGCTCCACCCGAACGGGCTCGAGGTGGGGAGCCGCGCCGGCGCCCGTATCCCGCGCCTCCTTGCGCCAGGGCCGGCGAGGGAGGCACCCGTTTGCCACGAGGCCTCCTTGCACCAGGGCCGGCGCGCACAGGGTGGAGGCCGAGTCCGCCGGTGCCTGCCGCGGCCGGCGCCTGTCGCGCGCGCTCGGGTGGTGAACGCTCCCGAACCGGCGAGGAGGCTGGCCCCCGCCGCGACGCCCCCTTGCGCCAGGGCCGGTGAAAAGGCTCCCGTTCGCCACGAGCGAACAAATCGCAGCATTCGGTCACCGCGCGCGGTGGAGATGTCCTCGAGAAGTGGCTCCTGCGGGTCGCCGGACGCGGTCGGGCGGGGCCGGACGCGTTCGGGCGGGGC